>JANNNN010000679.1:0-5010 GCA_031398555.1 Planctomycetia bacterium
CATCGCGACCGTTGGTTCAGTGATCACGCGATCATTCTCGAACCAAGCATAGGGAGGGAAATTTGGAACATCATCGCCAAAGTAGTAATCAAAACCGTGCGACAATGGCCCGCCTGCGATGGACTTGGACCAATCAAACGCGTCGGGTGCAAAGCCTTTTTGCTTGTCCGCGGCCGCTCCAGAATGCTTGATCGAATTCCAATCCCAACCCAAATGCCACTTCCCAATACAAGCCGTCTTGTAGCCTTTTGACTTCAACAACTCAGGCAACGTTGTACGCTGGTCATCTAGGATCGGTTGATCGAACGAGTTCACAATGCCATGGAATTTGCGCCAATGATAACGTCCATGAAGCATCGCGTAGCGGCTTGGAGTGCAAACACCCGATGAACTGTGGGCATCGGTGAATCGCGTTCCTTGTGCCGCAAGCTTATCAAGATTCGGCGTCGGGATCTTTGAACTCGAGTTTTGAACCCCCAAATCTCCATAGCCCATGTCATCGGCGTAGAGAATGACGATATTGGGTTTCGAGGCTGGGGATGCAGCGTCGATGGTGCTGCGGGGGATGGCAAGGAAGGTGATGCATGTTAACAATGCAGCGCAGATGCCTCGCTTTTTGCTCCGCAAAAGTAGTGCCGGGATCGACAATTGCGTCGGAAAGTCCATTATGCGCAGCAGCAGTTGTAAAGGGGTAAAATTGATTTTGAGCGTCATCGTTGTGTCCGAGCTTTTCGTGAAGAGATGGTCGGGACAAATGGTCCCAACCTACGGTTTCATTTGCAATTTAGAATAGTAGTATACAGAGCTTTTGCTGCCCCAACCGAGGACCATTGATGACCAAGCTGCCGCGACAGCCACTTCGTTGGTACAAAAAGTTGACGTTCTCCGCAATAACGACCCTCGTGGTGTTGGCCCTAGTTGAGGTCACGTTGCGACTCGTCGGTGTTCATCCAGTCACCGAATCACGCGATCCCTTCGTTGGATTCTCAAAGCAAGTTCCGCTGATGGAGAGAATTCGCGATGAATCGGGGAAGGAGTTGCTGCGAACCGCACCAAGTAAATTAGTCTGGTTCAACGAGCAGACTTTCCCAAAGACAAAGGAAAAAGGTGTGCGCCGGATTTTTTCGCTGGGGGGTTCTACAACCTATGGACATCCCTATGACGACACAACGTCATTTAGCGGGTGGATGCGAGAATACTTGCCAGTCGCCGATCCAGCGAACCGCTGGGAAGTAATCAACTGTGGAGGTATCAGTTACGCAAGTTATCGTGTGGCGGCACTGATGGAAGAATTGGTCCGGTACGAGCCTGATTTGTTCATAGTGTTTTCGGCTCATAACGAATTCCTCGAGCGACGTACGTACGCCGATATGTTCGAGCTTTCGACGACCAGTCTAAGATTACATGCCGCTCTTTCCCGTACAAGAACTTATGCGATCGCGGAACGTTTGATTCACGGCCCACCTGCGGAGCCGAGCAATTTGCTGCCTGCTGAAGTCGACGAAGTTCTCAATCACACGATCGGCCCGACAGACTATCATCGCGATCCGAAATGGCGCGGCCAGGTACTTGCTCACTACCAGTTAAACTTGCGACGGATGGTAGCTATCGCGCGTAAATCGAACTGCAAAATCGTTTTCGTGACACCTGCGTCCAACGAGCGCCACTGTTCGCCATTCAAGAGTGAGTTCGCAGCACAGGTAACACAGACTCAGCGAACTGAGGTACTCGATTTGCTTTCGCAGGCTGAACACGGAGCATCAACAAACGAACTTGATGCAGCGATCACGACGCTGACCCAAGCCTCACGGATAGCTCCAGAACTCGCCGAGGCCCGCTATCGGCTTGGTAAATTGTTAGTGCAAGCCAAGAAGTACGAAGAGGCTCATATAGAATTCACGGCGGCACTCAACGAAGACATCTGTCCCCTGCGGGCCGTCGACGAGATCACCGCATCGATTCGACGCGTTGGCAAAGAGCTAAATGTGCCTATAGTGGATTTTGATAAAGAACTCAGCGATTTATGCGAAGAGCAGTACGGCCATCGTTGTTTGGGCGAAGAGTATTTTCTAGATCACGTTCACCCGACCATCGATGTCAATCGACGACTTGCGATTTGGATCATCGACGAATTGCAACGGGCAGAAATAGTAGGCGGGAAGGATTTGCGCGGCAGTGAAGTCCAGTCGGATATCGCAGCAGCCAGCGAGCGAGTCATGAATCGCAATGATCAGCGAGCCCACGGAATAGCCCTTCGCAACTTGGCCAAAGTTTTGCATTGGTCTGGCAAGTTCGCCGAAGCAGCGCCGCGGGCGAGTGATGCGATGGAATTGCTGATCGATGATCCCGAGAGTCGCTATGTGTTGGCAGATTGCCTGCATCAAACTGGCGATGTCGCCGGTGCTTTGGCTCAATACGAGTTACTATTCAGCGGAGCGAAGGATTGGGGCAAAGCGTATTTGCCTTACGCTGATTTGCTTTTCGAGCGCGGCGAGTTTGCTCGCGCTAAGCCGTACTTGATACTGGCTCTCCTCGTCGATCCAAACAATGCTTACACGCACTTTTTGCTAGGCAGAGCCCACATGGAACTTGGCGAGTACCAATTTGCGGTCGACAGTTTTACAGAGTCCGATCGCATTTTTCCCAATGAACCTAAGACTGTAGAATTTCTGCAAGGCGCAAAGGCAAAAATAATCAAGGGCGAATGAAGTGTTTGTGGTGGATACTGCCAGCCTCCGTGAGCCGACGGCGCTAGCTAGCCGCGGGTTTCGAAGTCGTAGCCGCTCATAACTCGTCGACGTTCCAATGCAAATCAACTGGCCGAAGTTTGTGACGTTGGAACGACTCTCGATCGTGAATCTATGAAACTTCGATACCCGCGGCTAGTGCCGTCGGTTCACAATAGGACTGACACCATCGCAAATACGACGACACGACGACCAATATTTTGTGGTCCCGCTTGAAACCTGCTAAAATAGGCATCACTTAGCCACTCAAGTCTCACCCATTGCTGACGTCACCATGCAGTCTCCCCCGCCAACTTTTTCTCGACGCCACGCAATTCAGTCTGCGGCTGGTTTGGGCGCGTTGGCTTTAACCAGCCTATTGAAAGCAGATGGGCCACACGCTAACAAAGCAAAGCTTAACAGAACCCACTTCGAACCGCGAGTTAAGCGAGTCATCTGGTTGTTCATGCATGGTGGACCAAGCCATGTAGACTTGTTTGATCCGAAACCAGATTTAATCAGGCTTGCTGGTCAGCCACTGCCGGACAGCTTTGGCGAAGTCGCCACCCGTCGTAAAGTGGCGACGAATCCACTGTTACCGCCAATCAAACGATTTCATCCCCGCGGACAATCGGGACTGCCGGTCAGCGATTTCTTACCTGAGACAGCACAGCTAGCAGACGACCTTTGTATCATTCGCAGCGTTCATGGCGACAGCGTCAATCATCCGCAATCGGTCTACCAGATGAACACCGGCAGTATACTTATGGGACGCCCCAGTGTCGGCAGTTGGGTTGCTTATGGACTCGGCAGTGAAAATGAGGACTTACCCGCATTTGTAGTATTGCCTGATCCAGCCGGTGGTTTAAAAGGTGGTCCGCCTGCATGGGGAAGTGGGTTCTTGCCAGCGACCTATCAAGGCGTCACGATGCGTTCTGGTTCGCAACCGATCCTCCACTTGCATCCACCTGCCGAGTTGGATCGAGCCGGCAATCGGCGAACGCTTGACTTGGTCCAGCAACTGAATCACGAACATCTCGCGGCCCGCGACAACCACGATGAACTTTCGGCACGTATAGACGCTTATGAACTGGCTTTTCGAATGCAAGCCGCTGCACCGGAGTTGGTCGAACTGAATACCGAGTCAGTGGACACTTTGCATATGTACGGCGTCGATCGGCCGGCGACGCGAGATTTTGGAACGCGATGCTTATTGGCTCGCCGGATGATTGAACGAGGCGTGCGTTTTGTTCAAGTTTATTCTGGTGACACAAACGGTTGGGACGCGCACAGCGATGTTCTAAAGAATCATACGATGATGTGCGGGGCAACCGATTTGCCAGTCGCTGGATTGCTGCGTGATCTAAAGCAACGTGGACTATGGGATGACACGCTGGTGATATGGGGCGGTGAGTTCGGGCGAATGCCAATGAGCGAGTCGGGAACCGGGCGCGATCATAATCCGTGGGGCTACAGTGTCTGGCTGGCAGGCGGCGGCGTGAAAGGTGGCATGGCCTACGGAGCCACGGACGCGGTGGGTTTACGCGCCGAGGAAAGCCCCGTTCACATCAGAAACCTCCATGCAACGATCTTGCATTTGATGGGGATCGATTCGAATGTGCTTTCATTCTCGCACAACGGGCTCGAAGAACGACTCATTGGCCCGACCGATGATGTGGAAATCGTCCGCGAGATCCTCTCATGATCGTCCATAGCCGAATCTGTATGTCAGTTCTTGTGTGCACGCTGTGTTGTTTGGCAAATCTCGCAATGGGAACAGATCCTGATGTTGCCGAGTCGAAACGCAAGGTAGACAACGCCGCTGCCGACAAGCGAATGTTTGAGGAGACGCCATTAACCGACAGCGATTTCGATCACTGGTCCTTTCAGCCGATTGTGCGTCCACGGCTACCAGAGGTGCAATTGACAGCATGGCCGATCTCACCCATGGATCGATTTATTGCTCAGAAACTAGAGTTGGCAGGCATTTCGCCCGGCATCCCTGCTAAAAAGAGCACTTGGCTGCGGCGAGTAAAGCTTGATTTGTTAGGACTCCCGCCAACGCCTGAAGAATTGGCCGAATTTCAAAGTGACGAAAGACCTGACGCTGCCGAGCGAATGGCGAATCGATGGTTGAGTTCGCCGCGATTCGGGGAACGCTGGGCGCAGCATTGGCTCGACTTGGCTCGCTTTGCTGAGAGCGATGGATTTGAGCATGACAAGGTGCGAGATAACGCTTGGCAATATCGCGACTGGGTCATTAACGCATTGAATTCAGATATGC
>JANNNN010000715.1:0-1161 GCA_031398555.1 Planctomycetia bacterium
GTGGCATTCGGCAATATGATTCCGCCGCACTACCCTGCCAGTTAAGGATATGCTTCATCGCACTTTGGAACGGATAGTCTAACACAATACTGATGAACGCGATGGCTTGCGATTGATACTCGCGAGCCTTTGTAAGGTCGCCTTGCTCAAAGGCCAAGATCAATCGGCGGTAGAGCGGAGCAGCAACGTTGTAGGTGCTGCCAACTGCCGCTTTGCCACCGACAGCGAGTGCAGCGATCAACATTTCATCGACACCCCACATGATTTCAAAGCGGCCACCATCCAGCTCAATACATTGCTGATACTCGAACAACTCGGGCGACGAGAATTTTAGTCCGACGAGGTTTGGCATTGCTTCGCCACCGAGTGTTAGGAACTCAGTCATGCTAATTCGATTGCCGGTCAGTGAAGGGATGTGATAGTAGTAGAACGGCAGATCTTTCGCGGCTGCCGCGACGAGGTTCATTGAATCGACGAGAACTTTGACGGAGCCGATTTTGAAGTAGCTGGGGCATGTGGCTGAAATTCCCGCCGCACCACTAGCCGCCGCATGCGCCGCCAGCTCAGCCGCTTCGGCTAACGAGTTATGACCAACTTGAACGAGCAGCGGCACTCTCCCAGACGACGCTCGAATCGATTCCACTGTAACGAGTTTGGGTTCGGCGTTTGTCAGTGAAACCCCTTCTCCCGTACTTCCACAGACATACAAACCGGTCACTCCGCGCTCGATCAATCGCTCTATTTGCGGTCCAATGTGGTCTAGCGCGACATCTCCATTGGCTTTCATCGGTGTCAGCGTTGCAGCAAATATTCCGTTGTAACGAGCAAAGGTCATGAGGGGCTTTCATGTTGGTGTGTCGTCGTCGAGCTGATTGAACGAAAATCAGCCAGTGCCGAACATGATCATCGGTAAACCGAATTCGTCAACGTACTGACCGAACAATTTCAAACCTTTTTCCAAGTTGACGCTTTAGGTCTGCGCATTTTTCTGCTGGTTCGTTTGTTGTCAGCTTAAGTTGTCGCAACCGTGGCAACTTAAGAAGCTCTTGGAAAACGCTCAACGGAGAGGCCCCTGCCTGATATTGCTGAGATATGATCTAGATCCATTATTTTCTGATGCGCCAATCGAGGCAGCATCTTATTATTCAACCGGTTTCTTAC
>JANNNN010000740.1:0-8175 GCA_031398555.1 Planctomycetia bacterium
TAACGCGTACCGGCTGATAAGTCACCTGCGATATAACGGTCACAATTGCATTCATACACGTAACATCGAAAACGCAATCAGCTGCACCAACCCCAAAATCTAATCTGGACAATGCACTAGATGAATGGGGGTGCGATTACAGAGTGACCAATGCGAGTAAGGTACACCAGTTGCTCAGAACCATTAAGCTGTTGGCATCACTTTTATCAGAACCCAAGTCTCTCTGTCTGCGCGGGCAATATGCCAAAAATTAGCCTGATCGTCGCGTTCACCATGATCCCTTTTTCACTGTTTGGTCTTTTTCTTCCGAGTGTTCATTCGCAGAGTCAGGACAAGTCCAACGCATCCGAAATCGATAGAGTCGTCAAACCAGTTGCAACGATTCGCGTAACACGGACATCCCTCGGATCTTTACTTAGCAACGAATTTGAATTCGACGTTCCCTTCCAAAGAGTCGTTCTTGAAACCGAGTCACAAGGCACTGCTAACTGTTGCGGGAATTTAATTTGCAAGTTCGAGGTATTTGAACGTGGGGTCGCCGTATGCTTGGTAGTATCCGGGACGGTTCGCTCAGAAAGCACTGGACAAAACGGTCCTGCCTCGATTTCGGCAAACTGTGTCACAAAATATTCAGCCGAAAAACGGTTGGCGTTTACCAGACTATGCTTTGTAAGCCAACCGGCGACGATAGAAAGCGAAACGAAGCTTTCTATCAAGAGCATCGAAACAGCTCTTCCTGGTGTGCGGGGAGTTGTCGTAAAGCGAGTGGCAATGCGCAAAGCTATCGGGCTACGTCAAGAAGCAGAGCGCATTGTTCGAGAGTCGACCAGTAGCGATATCTGCAAACAGCTAGATCACGGAGTGGATGAACATGTCAGCTACCTCAATTTTCTTCTTAGGAATAGGCACGCTTCAGCGTATTGGATTCTACTCGCAGCGCTAGTGAATCTTCGAAGTGATCGGGAATGCATTGAAGTTAACTTTGGCAATGCGGCCTCTTCTGGAATTCACAACTCTGAAAAGAACTGGCGTGAAACGCTAGTCCGCAGCGACGATGCCCCCTGAAAAGTGGCACCCGCTTTGCTACCTCTGGTTCCGAACGGTTTAAAACAACAACGAGAGGCGACCAATGTCCACGATAATCCTGATCATCCTGATTCTTCTTTTGCTGGGTGCGCTGCCAGTTTACCCCTACAGTCGTCAGTGGGGACCGGGACCGAGCGGCGGTGTTGGATTGCTGCTCATCATTTTAATAATTCTTATCTTCATGGGAAGGATCTAAGCGAGCCGTCATCGGACCAGAAAACTCATTGTTGCGAGTCTGCCTGGGCCAGGGACAGCGAACAACGATTCTCATTGCACACCGTTTAAGTAAACTACTAAACTGCAATAAGATCTTCGTTTTCGAACATGGACGAATCGCCGAAGTTGTTTCATTCAGCGAGATTGTTGCCGGCAATGGTCAGTTTGCTGCTCTTGTAAAGTCAGCTACTTGAGCACTTACACGCGTACTTTATTTGCAGACTTTGTAAGATCCATTACAGGGCGACCACCAAACACATTGCTACCCCGCCGAACTTCGACGAATTCGTCCCCACTCAACAAGACCAAATACGTTGCGATTTTTTCTTCCGGGATGTTAAATAGTTCAGCCACAACCTTCGCATAGATCTCTAACTGAGAACGATGGTGATCGATGCGATCTTGAACCCATAAAAGCGTCATGCTGTCATCATAAACGTCCGTCTTGAAGTCGATAATCTCGGCCGCATAGGGCTGACCGTCTTTCATTAGTACTACCAAGCGATCGATCGTCCCCGATATCAAGCGATCGTTCATTACCAAGCTTATAACTCGCTCATTGTCGATCTCGACCCGGTCTGGAACATGCCCGAAATGACTCCGCTTATACCGATTCGCACTTAGCGCCGTACGAATACTTCGAAGCTCTAACATTGATTCGAAAGATTCAATCAGCTTGTCGATATTGATATGTCGCAATTCCTCCGGGCTGATCGCTGCTAATGCAACCTGACGCAAACGTTGCCGATCAAGAACGTAATCCTCTTGCCAGTGCACATGTTCGAAAAATGCGTGGATGATTGTTCCGAAACTCGCTCCAATGCTCTGACTATAAGAAAACGCATTCTCTAGCGGAATCGGTTCGAACGTTTGGCCTAGCGTTGACGGAGCAGCGATTCGCAAACTGCGTACTGGAGCTGAAACGGCATCGGATCGCAAACTGATCCTGCGGGTGGATGTATCGAAAGCGGCTTCCTCCGTCGGCTCGTTCTTCGCCAAAGCTGCATACCAGGCTACATCCCCCAATTCGTAAAGCACCGCCTCGGCTTTGCCGATTTCATCCGTGTTGGATGCCAAAACGGACTGTAGCAGCGAATCAAAATTCTGTTTGTGATCAGTACCGGCTGGGTGAGTAGACAAATACAATGCGTATCGAGCGCGAGTCATCGCCACATACAAAAGGCATAGCGATTCGAATACTCCGCGGGCTTTTGCTTGTTTAAACGCCGACTGCCAACTTTCAGGCAACGTCCTCTGCAGCGCCTCGTTCATATATCGCAGCACACCGTTTGGTGCAACGGTTGGATCGTCTCCCCGCAAAACAAGCAACGGTGGATTGGGTGCAAATTCGATCGACAAATCCGGCAAGAAAACCGCGTCGAATTCCAACCCTTTGCTTTTGTGAATAGTCATTACTTTCACTTGAGCCTCCGAGGGGAGGGCGATCCGCTGCTCCATCACCGAACGCTCGAAGTCCGATAGCCGTCCAACCCCAGACGCTTGAAACTCAAAGGCACTTCGCACCAATTGCTTCAAGCGATGTTGATCCCACCATGAGAGCTCGTTGGCAAGCCAATCAGCCACCATTTCGACCGCTCGACCTAAACCCATTCGCGCCACCTGGGAACGATACCAATCCGCAACTTTAAAGGGCTCAGTTCGAGGATCGGCGGGTAGGTGTTTAGTTAGCGGCGAGGTGCCAACATGAAACGCACAGATGCCATCGCCCGGGTGATCCGACAAATGCACTAGAGAAAGCACCAGCTCGACCGCAGCTGAATCTGTCAGCGGATTACCACCATCTTGACTTGCCGATATGCCGCGATCACGCAGTAATGCAATCATCGTCGCGACATCTGCATTGCGACGGAACAGAACACCGACGCTCGCTCCCGTGTTCGCAGTCAGTTCAGCGATCTGACTCGCAGTGAACTGCATGAACGCCAAACGTTTTTCATCAGCCGTCAAGTTCTTATCAATTACAGGACCGTTCTGTAGTCGAACGTAACCTATTAGATTCCTACGTGAAGTGTGATGCTTTGGAAAGTTTTTCGACCAATTGACTGCAACATAATCGCAATCCGCGAAATTCGAATGTTGCGGCAAGTTCTGGAAAACCTCATTGACAACTTCAATGACTTCGGGACTGCTACGATAGCTATCGTTCAGTTGCGATTGCTTTACATCGGCAAGTGACGAAGTGACACTTTCAAAAATCTCGGCAACGCCTCCGCGCCAACCATAAATGGCTTGCTTCGTATCCCCAACGCAGAAGAATGAACGCTCTCGATTCGGTTGGCCTGCTAACGGCTCGGCAAGAGGCTGCAGAATCCGCCATTGCTCCGGCGAAGTATCCTGAAACTCGTCCAGCAAAAGATGGCTTACGCCGCAATCCATTCGAAGTTGCATCTGTTGTGGATCGACCACTCCGCGCAGCACGGAAGTTCCTTCGGCTTGCTTTCCGCGATGCTGCGGGCCGGACGTCCCGGCTCCATCACTCAATTTCGGCACCATCCACTTCGATAAAAGGTAACTAACATCGCTGAACGCCAACGTCCTCTGACGCTTAATCAATGAACTGTAGCGCTCGTCGTAGGCTTTCAGTACGTCGTAACTGGCCACGGTCTGTGCTCGCCGAATCGGCAGCAAAGTTGCGGCTGCTGCATCGCGCAATGTGTTTAGTGCCTTAACATAGGCAGCAGGCAATTCAACTCGGTAATAAGTGGCGTTGAGCGAATCGAGGCTCTTCATAACTCCATGACCGATTACACCTTCCCACTCGCCGCACAGGGCGAAGGAAAGTACCTTTTCAAGTTCACGGATTACATTTTTGTTTGTTACCGTCGGATCCTTAAATGCATCTAAGGCAGCCGCCACTGAATTCTCCGTCGGTGGTGCGGGCAACGGCGGTTGATCCCAGTCTTCCGCTTTCGTCACTCGGAACGCACTGTAACCAGCCCTAACTGTATTTACGATTTGGTCTGCCACTTGACGTTGCGACTCGCCCTTCGCCAACATCCGAACCAGATTCACCAATGTCTTACGGTCGTGACTATCGAGCATCTCTTGAACTGCTTGCATTTGCATCACAGGTTCTTGAATCGGATCAAGTGCGGACCAGCCTGGCGGTAGCAGCATCTCCAGACTAAACGTTCGCGCGATTTGCGCAAAGAAGCTGTCGAGCGTGCTGACACGGAACCGATGCAGTTGGCTAGCGACTCGACGTAACGCGGCCAGACAGGCCGCCGCAGAGGTATCAACGTCTGCAATATGCGTTGCCAACTCAGCCCGTTTAGATTCATTGACGCAAGCATGCGCCAAGCGCTGAAGAACGCGATGCATGATTTCGCCAGCCGCTTTGCGAGTGAAAGTGGTGGCCAGAACATGATCGACCTCCTGCCCAGACAAGATGATTTGAAGTAATCGGTTGCTCAGTTGAAACGTCTTGCCGGTTCCCGCCGAAGCGCGAATCAGCAGCGGCGCGAACTTGACATCCGTCGGTTTTAACTGTCCACTCTCTTGTGCGGCCAGTATCTGCTGAGCCTCGCGAACGGTCTTAGCTACCACTTGTTGCGACTTTCGCTTCGCGTCGCTGGCGGGACGATCTGACACGATTCGTCGCGGTGGATCCACTGAGACTCGCTGAACATCGGACTGGCAAATGCGAGCGAAATCATCAAAATGAACCGCCTCCAAATGCTCAGGCCAGTACTCACCTCTTCGCATCTTAGCGACAGTTTCATGCGCCACGCGGTCCGCATCGATCAGTAACGTCTCACCGAAATTCGCCGTTACGAAAGCGACACTTTGTGCCTGCTTCGGAAGCGTTATGTATCCGACTTCCGGTTCTCCCTTCACGCCCATTTTCGCGCCGAGATGCCGGTACAGAGGCAACTGCAGATCCTTCCATCCATCCTTCTCGGACCAGTGCACCGAAACCGGAGTTTTTGCTGTTTCGCTTGTTTTGTAGTCCCAAATAGCCCACTTGTTCTGCCCGGGGTGGTAGTCGATGCGATCGATGCGTCCAATCAACGGGATTGTGTCTTTGCCAATTCCGAACCGCAAATTGTCTTTAAGATCGACTCCTTCTTCTATGAATTTGACAATCCAACCTTCAGTCGCTCGCTGGGCTTGTTTCGGTGCGAACGCTCGCAACCGCATCTCGGCTTGCTCAATCTGGATCAGCACTCCCGCGGGCAGATTCGGTCCGAATTTCTCTGACGCAACAATATGCAATTGCTTAATGAGAAAATCTTCGATCTCTTCCACATCGGTACTCATACTGACCGGATTCTTGCCCATCATTGCCAATGAATCATGAAGCAAGATGCCAAACTTCCTCGCGTCCAACTCGACGTCTGAGTCGACTTCTTCTTTCAGCTTCAAGACATGTTTCAGATAAAAACGATAGGGACAAGCCAAAAAGTCTCGCATCGCTGTTACGGAAACTGTGGCGGGAAACAAGCCTGCAGTCGGCTGAGGTATAGCTAATCGACTGACGCCAGCTACCGCACGCCAGCGTTGTTCTGTCGGTGGTAATATGTAAATCTAATCGTCAGAAACCAACTGCAACACTCGAGTCGGTAAGTCGGCTAGACCACACGCCAATAACAAGCGACTGGGCACGAGCGGATCACCTTGGTGGTCCGCCTTTCCAACCACAATCCGAAAATGTTTCCGCGCATGCAAAATCACTTGCATACTGTACATATCACGAGCATACCGACGTCCATTGTCCATCATTCCCAACTGGCGACGCAACTGATTTGGAAGAAATGCATCCGCGTTCACGCTTTCCGGCACCACGCCATCATGAACGCCGGTCAGGATTAATGCGGGTGCATCGTCAAGCGACAATTCGAGCCATCCGAGCATCTCGATAGCCGTCTCATTGCTCGATTCGGGCACAAGTTTGCCGGACATAGAACGCAACAACCAATCGATCAGCTCACCGATCGTCATTTCCGGCTCGAGCACAGTCGGAATATCACGCAGTCCGACGATCAGTGAACACACTTGCTGCGCGGCATTGTATATCGCTTGATCTTCAGGCTTATCCAAATCGCACAACTGTCCTTGATAGGCCGCTTTTAAAACTTGGAGTAACGGTTGAACCCATTGCGAAAGTGGAAGCGAACGTGCGCCAAGCTTGCCCAACCACTTCGTCACCGCTCCAGTTACAAGTGTATAAACGTGCGCTCCGTCAATTTTCTCGTTAACATAATCGTCGATCGACTTCGGTAGCACTTCTTGGCAATAGCGATCGAATTCTGCCAACCAATTCTCAGGTAAATCCAATGTGCCGCGGCGATCCGCAGTCGCATTCCGTCTTTCTGGCTTTTTGTGAACCGCTTTTTGTTGCAGCAGCACATTACCGACAGCAGGATGTCGCACTAGTGCCGCAAAACTTGAGAAACTCCGCTGCAATACATACTTGCCGATCAGCGATAGCAGACTTGCGGGTTCGGATTGGCTTAGTGGTGTACCCGCTCCGTTTCGCGCCGTTACCCCACACAACGACAACTGATGTTGCAGGGTCGGTACAAGCGTAGCGTCGGGGATGCCGATCGTTACATCGCGAGTATGAAAGCTATCACCCAGCTCCGCCAAACATGCCGCCGTTAAATCAGCTTGATCTGCGGGCGAATTGCCCACCAACAAGCAATCTTGTGGCAACTCCAATACTGCGTCTTGCCACTGTTCGCTGTCCAAACAACCAAATGCATCGAACATCGCCGCATGCGATTCAGGAGCGGCGACCCAGATTTC
The DNA here is from genome assembly GCA_031398555.1 of Planctomycetia bacterium. Lineage (GTDB taxonomy): Bacteria > Planctomycetota > Planctomycetia > Pirellulales > Pirellulaceae > Aureliella. The sequence continues at coordinate 7,072 of JANNNN010000740.1, forward strand.
AACATGCTTTGCAACCGCATCTAGGAACCCACGCTGAGACTTATTCAAGTCCACTGCGCCGATAACGATAATCTGTTTTGTCGTTTTCGGTTCGCGATATTCCAGCGCCATCAACCGCGCAGTTTGAATATCCCACAAACCTAAACCATCAAGTAATCCGAGATAGGTCGATTGAATGTCGGCCATCGCCTGCCACCGCGGCGCTTCGGGATGATTGCCCAAGGCCGCCGCCACAGATTTGAAATCGAGCCGATCCGAAGCCAATTCGCGATGCACGGTCGAGATCAATTTGCCAAGTTCCAGCCACTGTTCGCTGGCTGAAATGGGTGGCGGAACCGGCACAATCCGCTGCAATAACTCCAAGTCGGTTTTTTGGAGCGCCGAAACCCACGTTAACACTTGTACCAGATCACTCGCGAACGGAAATTTGGCAACGTAAAGCTCTTCCGGCAGTTGCCCACCAGTGACAATTTGCGGCGGATACATCATCTTCCGCCTGTTTTCACGCTCTGAATCGTCCGCAGTCGCCCCGTCCGTGGATGCCGCCTGCATGTTGGCGGACGTTCCCATGGCCCTTAGCGCCAGCAATTCTTGCAACCGCCGCTTCGCCAGCCCGCTCGGCAGCACGATCACCACATCGCGCATATCCCAAGCATCGCCCTCTACATATCGCCGGAACAGTTCGTCAACGGCCTTAACGACCGTCGGCTCATTCCACCCAATGAATCGCCGCCGAATTGACGATTTTCCAGCCGCAGAACCTGAATCGGACGCAGAATCCCTTACTTCTTTCATCGCTTTCGACCCTCACTTCCATGCATACTAAGCCCGCCCCGTGACACCTTTGGTCACGCGTTCGTAATTCTAGCAAAAATCGCAGTCCCAGCAGCTAAGCCGAGTGATTGTTGGGCCAGAATTCACTGTTCTACTCGTTCCCACACTCGGCGGCTCAGCCTGCAATGTAGCGTGTTCCAAGGCAGAGACTTAGAACGCGGGGAGATCGTGGAAAAAATGCCGACCGAGGAACACGGCTTCATTGCCATGGAAGCAGTTGATGGGCGGACCGTGAAGGAGCGGATTGCCGAGCGGCCCCTGCGGGTGTCC
>JANNNN010000749.1:0-4813 GCA_031398555.1 Planctomycetia bacterium
CACGAAAGACAGCGGTCGGCCTCTAAGCTGACCGGCGTTTCTCTGTAGTTTTTTAACGAATGAAGCTGGCTTGCCGCGACGGCTGCGGCCAGCGGTTTCGTAAACTTGACGGACATCAGCACTTCGAGGCCTCAGATGGCAACTTTAAACATGGATATTTCTGCAATTCAGCAGCAACTTAGAGCTGGCGGATGCCTTCCACAGGAACTCGTCGAGATCTTCCGCGAGGAAGCAGAAGAACACATCCGAGCAATCTATGATGGGCTCGACCGGCTATGCGTAGACTTGAACGATGGCAGCGCGCTGGCTGATATTCGTCGCTCTGCGCACACGCTCAAGGGTGCCGCGGGTGCTGTCGGTCATGCTGCGATCTCTCGTTTGTCGCACCGTGTAGAAGCCTTGTTAGATTTTCTATTCGAAAACAAACAGGCCTTTACTACTGTGCAGTTGGAGTTGCTGCTGTTGGCCGCCGACCTTCTTCAAGATTTGTTGCTGGGCGAGTTTGATTTTGATGAGATGGCAAACAGTCTACTCGATGTCCATGATCGCTTTGAGCATCAGTTCGCTACCACCAAATCGCTTGATGCGCCAAACTTACTGGCGAAGGAGGTAACGCAAACGGTGGAATCTCCAGCGTTACACCCTGTCAGTGAATCAGCAAATCTCGAATCAGCAGTGGAGTCGGTATTGGAAACGTGGCTCAAAGATGAGAGTGGATCGATCGAGTCTATTTCTATCGAGTTGCAAAACGACGTCGCAGCCCAGCAAGCTAAAACAGAAGAATCTGCGATCTCGGAGGCCGACGATTCTGTTTATTTGGAGTTAGCTTTCGATCAGCTCAATGCGAGCGTCGATATTCAGCCTGAGATTCAAGCCATTTTCACTGAGGAAGCGCAGGAACTTCTTCGAGCCGTCTACCTGGGGCTAGATCGACTAAAACACAGTCTAGGGGACCATTCGGCATTGTCTGAAGTTCGACGTTCTGCCCACACGCTTAAGGGTGCGGCTGGTGCGGTTGGGATGGAAGGCATCACGCGGTTGGCACATCGAATGGAAGACTTACTCGATGCGTTAACTGAGCGGCAATATTCGGTGACTGACGCGCAATTGCACGTCATGCTATTGACGGCTGACTGTATTCAAGATTTGACCGGTGGTCCTCTTGAAATTATTGAAATAGCGGAGTCGATGGCCGGCCTGTATGCTCGATACGATTCTGAGATGCTGGCTTACAAGGCAACGAACGCAGTCGAAGGTACAGCAAACATAGGCACTGTGCCGAACACGCTCGAGCTTGCAAGTGAGTCGACCTGCAATGCGCTGGTTGTGTTGCCAGATGTCAACTGCGAAGCCGCCGATCAAGTAGGAATTGCTTCACCGATGGCTCCTATAGCGGCGAATAAGAAGTCTGAAGCGAAGCCTACCGAGAGCAAGCAGCCCGCCAACAGTGGGCAGTATCTCCGCGTACCTCTCGAACGCATCAATGGTCTGGTTGCCTTGATCGGGGAAATGGTCGTCAATCGTTCCTCCATGAACCAACGCTTGGCGGACTTTGAAAATCGTATCCAAGACATGCAGCTGGTGGTCAATCGCTTCCGAGCGGTAGCCCAGGACATGGAGAAGTCGTTCGGTGTCGAAGCGATTCAACAGAATTCACGTGCACGTCGTATGGCGTCAAACACTGCGTCGAAAGGGAAGAATGGCGATGTTCCGGTCAATCGAATCGCCGCTTTCACGCACCCTGATTTCCATAGTACGATGAAAAACGCGGCCCATCTGGGACTCGATACGCTCGAGTTCGATCAATATTCACAGTTGCAATTGCTGTCGAAGTCGATTGCAGAAGCTACCAACGACATCGCGGTGATTACCAGCGATTTTCGTAACATTTATGGTGATCTCGACTCCCTGCTGGAACGTCAGCAGCGGCACAACCGAGATGCCCAAGGCAATCTAATGCAGATTCGAATGTTGCCGATCAGTAGCATCATATCGCGATTGGAACGAACCGTCCGTACCGTATCCAACAAACTCGGTAAGCACGTCGACCTGGTGGTTGTCGGCGAGCACACGGAACTTGACAAAACAGTCTTGGAAGAAATCACTGATCCACTATTGCATCTGATTCGCAATGCACTAGACCATGGGATCGAGACGTGTGAACAGAGAACTGCCGCGGGCAAACCGGTTCGCGCTTGCGTAACGTTGGAGACGTTGAATCAAGGAACCCAGGTTACCCTTCGCGTTTCCGATGATGGCCGCGGGCTGGACTTGGACAAGATTCGGAAAAAGGCGATTGATCAAGGTTTAATCGCAGAGCAAAACTCGCTATCAAGTGAAGAACTGTATGATTTGATCTTTGTGCCTGGATTCAGTACAGCTGAAAGCTTGACCGATATCTCCGGACGTGGCGTGGGAATGGACGTGGTCCGTGAGGCGGTTCATAGACTAAAAGGTACAATTCGCGTTGAAAGTCGTCCAAGTAAAGGGGCCACCTTTACCATTCACCTTCCGACTTCACTTTCCGTAACGCGGGCTTTGATCATTACGAGCGGTTCGCATACTTTTGCTATCCCCATGCAATCCGTCGAGCAGATTGTGCTCATGGATATGGTGGCAACCCAAAAGGTCGGTTCACAAGTTTTCATCAAACGCAACGAAAAGCTACTGCGATTGAATTCACTGTCGCAACACTTGGAAACTCGCACTGAGCCGGCGAAGGAAATTTCGATCGCATCGCAACCCATTCTACTGATTCGATCAGGTGACAACGAGATTGCCATTGCAGTTGATTCCGTTAAGGGTGGACAAGATATCGTGGTCAAGTCACTGGGCGACCATCTTCGCCATGTTTCCGGCTATCTCGGCGCTACTTTGACTGGCGATGGAACGGTTGTTCCGATTCTCGATCCGTCCGACCTCTGTGGCGAGAAGAAAATGAAGCGAAACTCGCAGAACGGCTTGACGCACGAAACGAAAATCAAACGCCGTAAGACAGTAATGGTCATTGATGATTCGGTCTCAGTTCGTCGAGTCGCAACGAATTTGCTTCGGTCACATGGCTGGGATGTTATCGATGCCAAAGATGGTCTCGACGCACTGGAAAAACTGGCATCACACGATACACCACCAGATATTTTTCTGTGTGATATGGAAATGCCGCGAATGGACGGACTGGAACTAATCGAAAGATTGCGGGGAATGCCGGAGTTCTTCTCGACTCCAATTGTGATGGTAACCTCTCGCTCAAGCGAGAAACACCGCCGGCTAGCCGCCGATGCCGGAGCCAACGAGCACGTTGTCAAACCATTTAAGGACGACCAGCTGATTGCGTTGATTGAACGTATGATTACGGAACATCGCGAGCTCGTGGGGATTTAGAAACGATGATAATTTCGACATTTGCCACTGTAGCGGATAGCCATTCAGCGCCTGTGAAAGCGCCTGTGAGAGCGCCTGTGAAAGCGCCTGTGAGAGCCCGCGAGGAAAACGTCCATCGCCTGCTAGCAGTCATTGCGGGCGGAGAGGAATTCCTACTGAGACCCGAGTTCATTCGCGGGGTTTATACGATTCCCGTTGAATACTTGTCTTCAGACTTGTCCTATGTTCCGACTCCCGAAGGAATCATACCCTCCGTCTCGCTCGCAGAGCACATGGCTTTGACGTTAGGCTTTTGCCCGCAGAACGAAGCAGCCGAGCGGACTGTAATTGTGTTTCACTTTGACGATCGATCGGTGGCTCTACGAGTCCATGCGGTGTCTCGGCCGATTGTAGTCGAAAATACCGACATCTTTCCGCTGCCGGCGCTAGCGCACCCCACAGACACTTCAAGCTTCCTAGATTCAGTGGCTGTCTTAAATGATAAAAACGATACGTCTCAAAAGCGAATTGGGTTGGTCATCAACCCGATGGTGGTTTTAGGTTTTTTTGAAATGGCGACTACTCTGTGTTGCAGCGGAGTTGATGAGCTTGCTTCGATCAAGTCAAATCGCGAACGAGATAGCCACGATTTAGTCACCCAAAATCAATCGCAACAGAAGAATTTCGCTCTCGCTAACTCGGCGTTGCTTGCCTTCTCTCCGCGAACGCCGTTACCAGATCATCTCTTCTTTCGTTTTTGTCTACCGATGTCAGTGGTCGCTGCAGTCCTGCACGACGAGCCCTATACATCGCTACCGACGGCTAGCTCGATTTTGCGTGGATTCCTAATATGGCGTTCGAAACCGGTTCCTGTAATCGATCTCGCAATGGCCTTCGGAGCTACGGAGGAACAAGCCTTTCCCACTCAGCCGGGGCGATTCTTAATTGCCAGGCTGCCAGGCGGTCAATTCGTTGCTTTGTCCACGGAATTAAGTATCCAAATGAAGCGAACGCCCAAGTCAACCAGCGTCAGTTATCCGGCCATCGCTAGTTACCCGAACCTTGGCGTTTTTCCGCACAACTCAGAATTGTTGGTTCTTCCTGACGTCAATCGAATTCTCGGTTCACGCGTCCCACAAATCGTTCACACTCAATCCTCAGCGGGTACCAGCTTCGAACCCGCGCTCAGCGAATAAGTGGCTTTGAAGCGATCGATGGCCCGCAGCCAAAGCATTCGGACCGCGCCGGCCGACCGTTCCATTTGCGTTGCAATTTCATCAAATGTTTGCCCTTGAAGATTGCGCAGTACAATGACTTCGCGGTAATCGGGACGCAGCATTGCAAGATGGTCTGCAAGATCGGCAGCGCGCTCTTGAGCTTGCGCGTTGCCGCTGGGACTTTGAGACCGGAGATGGCAACAGCGATGCCAAATTTGCCGCCGACTGATCAACGC
>JANNNN010000955.1:0-14144 GCA_031398555.1 Planctomycetia bacterium
ACTATTGTTGCGAGTGTGCGGGCTATTGGCTTTTCAAATGATGCTAGAAGAAAGGTACAACGCCAGCGTCGATAATCACGAAGACGCCAACGCGGTGCGATCGTTTCTCCAGCGCGCTCGTCAGAGGTTCTTGTCAGGGGAGCGAAGCTCCAGATCATCGGAGATCGCCGCAGCAAGTGCGCACGAGAGTTGGCGATGGGCCGAGTGGATGTTGGAAAAGATCGAATTTTCGCATCGGGGTGACATCGATTCGTTCAACGCCCAGTGCCGCAGCTTTCGAGACCGCAAGACCATGGAATGGTACGCGGCGCTCTACCTGATGAACTATGCTACCACAGACGACTTACGACAGAAAATCGCTGGCGCAGGCGACCGCTGCGCGGCAGATTTCGCATTCGATCGTGAATGGTTAAGCAACTGTTGGCCGCAAGCGATCGATATGCCAAGGGATTTGGTTCAAGGCCGCGTAGCGATTCAATCGTTGGGGATACTCTTCCAGCGACCGGACCCGAATCGAGCTGAACAAACTCGGCAGTGCGAGCTGATGTGGCGGACATGGGAGCGTTGGCTGGAGCCGACGAATCGGTCGAAGGACGCCACCCAGGTCGGGACAGTCCGACCGTTGACTAGCGCGGCCGATTTGATCGCCCAGTTCCGCGAAGAGTTTCGTTCGCTGTGTGCCGCCAACAATGAACTAGCATTGACGCTTCAGTTTGCGGCCCAGCGCGACCGACCCGATACGAAGTTGGGAAACAAGACGCAAGGTGGGCAGTATCGTCTCATTCCGCCGAATGCTGCTTCGACGACATTCCAAGGCGAACGCCCGTCGCCCATAACCATCTCGGCATTCTGGTTGCGCAAGTTCGTCGTGACCAACGCGGAGTACCGATTGTTCGATCCGCATTTAGAGCCAGGCTTGCGGGAGGATTTCGTCCAACCTGATCGACCCGTCGTGCGAGTGGATTGGTATGGGGCCGCGATGTTTTGTCGTTGGCTGGGTGCTCCTTACTGTTTGCCGACCGAATCGCAGTGGGAGGCCGCCTGCCGGGCGAACGAGACGCCAGCTCAAGAAACCGAGTTCTGGTTTGGAGAGGAGAGGCAGTTGGCAAATCACGCTTGGTATTCCAAGAATGCTGAGGGACGAACTCATAGCTTGGCAGAGAGTGAGCAGGTTGGCGGACACGACAATCCGTGGGGGTTGTACGATATGAATGGAAACGTATGGGAGTGGTGTCAAAATTGGTACGACGAGGACGAGTATGCTCAGGGCAGCGAGGGACCAATTAATCCGCGGCATGGAGCAGGCTCATACAAGGTGATGCGGGGCGGGAGCCGGGGCGTCTCCGCCAGGAATTGCCGTTCGGCGTATCGTAGCAGGAACCTCCCGTCTGATACGCTCATCAACCTGGGCTTCCGTGTCGCCTTGCGTTCGCCTGGCCATGAGTTCGGCTCCAATTCGGCGCAGCCCGAGTGATTAGCGGAGCGAGTTTAACTCAATATCCCTGCCTTCGAGAAACCCCATGTAATTGAGCGGTCAATTTGACAACAACCACTTTTCGCCAGCGTGCACAGGCGGGCGTGTCCTGAGCACGTAACTGAATCACAATAAATTGCTTCTTTCCGGTCATCGAATGCCGTGTTTCAACGCACCGGTTACCCCAACCGGAGAGAGTGTAGGACATTTGTCTCAAATGTTCATGGCGCCACAGAACGTTTGAGTATCGGTGGTTATTCCTCGCTGCCACAATTCGGCTCAGGTGAATCAAATTGAACCGCAAGTAACTAAAGCTCGCAGTCCAATTCGCTTTCTGCGTTCTCCATTAAATCCGTGCAAATCGAAGGGGTCAGGCCTCTTTGGTGGTTTTTGGATCGGGGAATCGAACTCTTGCCATCTTGAGAATCGCTTCGATCGTGTCGAGCGTCTGAGTTGGTACAAGGACTGTCACACAGTCGCCAATCAGAACGACAAAGTTGACTAGCCACCAGTACCACGCCATGCCTACTTATCAATCCGCCCTACTTTTATGAGACCATTACCCTTGATGGCTGGTAGCTTGACGCGAAATCGATAGAGCAGGTATTCGAAGAATGCGCGTACGTCGCAGTAGCGAGCGACGTCAGCAACGTGACTTTCGGAAACACGCTTGAACACTTCGTCTTTCGTGAAATCGCTGTTTATGTCGCTTATACTCCCGACGAGAAACTCTAGGCTTCGCATCCCGATTCCCTCCTCTTTGTTTTCCAGAAGAAACTTGGCAAGTGCGGAAAGCTCTGTCTGGGTCAAAGCCTTATTCAAGTCGATGTCGTTGTCAATTTTTCCTTTCATCGAATAGAGCTTCTGTGCCCTATCAAGAAACTCTACTTGCGCTACATTGCTTGGCTTCTTATAGAGTCTATAGGCAGTATACAAATCCGTTCCGGAAGCTGTCGTGATCATCTTTGAGAATACACTATGCCATAAGCTCGGAACCTTGGGCGTTTTGCCTTTGTACTTCCGCCCGTTGTAGAGCCTCAGTCCAAATGTGCATAGTTCTCCATCCTGAAAATCGATTATACAGCAGCCACCGTTACTGAGATTCATATCGCCTGGTTGTACCTTGTAATGATAAAACCCGCGGGCCATCAGCATCCAGCCGAGCTCGTTGTAGGTGGTTCTTGAGCCCGTCCCAAATGCATACTCGCCTTTGAACCATGCATCAATGATCTCGGGTGGCAAAACGTAGAGAAAAGGATGTCGCGAGTCTATCGGGCTGTCGGTGTCGCCCGCTGTCTTCCCAGGGATTGAGCTACTCTTCGGATCGTTACTCATGAGTTAACCTTAGAAACTTCTTGACTGGCTTTGCAAGACGCTTAACTTGGCATTCAGCTATTAAGCAACTACACCTGGACAGATACGAATCCGTTGACGCAGGTTCGGGTTTAACGAATCGGTTCGAGAATACTCTGTTGGTTGAGTTGCGTGTGCACTCGATTTTGAAGATCTACAAATTGCATGCGACATGAAACTGCATCTTGATTCTAAACGTGGCGGAATCGCTCCCAAGTCGCGCAGTCTGCAAATTGATCATCAAGATTTTTGGAATCAAGGTCGGCAACGACTGACCCGCCTGCAGAGAAGAAGCAAAAGTGGATCGAATGCGTTGCCTCGGTGAGATTGAATTCCGATTCAAAACTGCTAGTCTTAACTTCACCTATCGCATGTACCTCGATTGAATGCGGGTCAGTCAAATAGTGGAAAGGGTCCATCATGTTACAAGCGGATCGAATCTCTGATGCGTTCAAAGGTGGCCGGGCGGATCCGAATCGGAGTTTTGAAGAGTTAGAGCGTTTTTATCAGCAAGCTAGATGGCTCGGCGAATGCGCGGAGTATATATACCCACCCCCCATCGACCATTCGGACGATGCGCAAATGGAGAAATGGGAACTAATTTGGAACTCCTTTTTAGAACAGCATTCCGATGCAACGCTAATGAGTACGGATGCGAAGGCCGATCGGGAAAAATGGGAAAATGCCATCAACGAGTTTGTCGAGAAAATTCAGAAATCGTCGAATCCAGACGCTTCGAGCAAAGCGAGAGTCGTTTATGAGGGGCTCGATGAAAACGGACTCGATGCAATCGCAGACGAGTTGCAAAGTAAACGTTTAAAATTGTTTCCGACTCTGAGTCCATGGAAATGGTTTTCAGTTACGGAGCCAATGCGGTTGGCAACCATGCGCTACGAGCTGGCTCATCGACTCTGGTCGACGCGAGCGGAGTCTCGTATCCGTCAATACATCGATAGGACCTGGGCGGCAGAGGGGACAAACACTGGTGGAAACACCACCGTAGATTTCAAATCAAAGAACGGGATTGAGTACTTCATAGCCAGCAACGACGAATTGGTCATTCTCTGCTTTAGCGGTACAGAGATGCACAAGATGGGCGACATCATTACAGATATGCGTGCCTGGCAAGTGGAGGTTCCTGAAAGGAAGAAGAAGCCGACCAGCGACGACGCGAATCCGAACAAGAAAACCAAGTCACAGTCTGCCAAATTTCATGAAGGATTTTGGAGCGCTCTGCATGGTGTTTGGGAACAGATTGAACAAAATCCGGTGTGGGAAGCATTCAAATCGCCAACTAAGAAACAGGTGTGGATTACGGGCCATAGCCTCGGTGGTGCGTTAGCAACGGTTGCTGCTTATCGTTTGGTCCGCGATGAAGTGATTAGTGCCGACCAGATCAACGGCGTCTTTACATTCGGCCAGCCTCGCGTGGGCGATGGAAAGTTCGTGGGCGGTTATTCGGGGACAAGCGATCGTCATTACCGCTTTGTGAATAACTGCGATATCGTCACGATGATTCCTCCGAAGTCCATTCGCTGGGTGTTTCGCTTAGGTAGCATGTTTTTTAAACAAGGTACATCTAAACAACAAGCGGGTAAGCAACAAGCGGGCGCACAAGGATCTATAGCAAAGGTTGTGCAAATAGACTCCGAGACTCTGTTGAAGTCTTACGATTATGCGGATGTTGGAAATATATTCTTCCTGAATCGATCAAGCCGAGTAAGGCTATTGCGGCCAAAATTGTTGTGGCCATTCGATTTGTTTTTTGGTCGAGTTGGTTCGCTTTTGCGTTCGCCGTTTGTCAATACGAAGCACCGAAGTTTGATGGAACGGTTTGTTCCCGGTGTCGCCGATCACAGTATGCAAGAATATAATCGTGTACTCAAAATCGCCTGTGCACATTGCGAGTTTGTCAGAGAAGCCGTTGCAAAAATGAAGGAGCGGCCCGAGCTTAGATCTCGACAAGAAAGCAGTCTAAAAAAAGCTGCTGAGCAAGCTTGGACGAGGCTGAGGGCAAGCGCTGATCGAGTAGCTTGGGATGCCAAGAAACAGGTTGTAACGTCCATTGGGATAGAAAATGTCAAGCTGGAAAAACTAAAACGAGACAAGCTGAGTGAAGTTGACGGACTGAAGGAACAAGGGCATGGGAAAAGGAGTGAAGAGAACGAGATGACGGTCGTAGAAACGTCTAAGCTGAAAGAGCTAACTGTTCAGATCGCTAACGTGCAGCTCGAACTCTCCAACTTAAATAAGTCCAATGCTGTTGTTTGGCTCGACACCTGGCACGCTGTACTTTCTGAAAAGCGTGGCCAGGCGATCGAGAATGCGATGTCAAGTTTGCGATGATCAAAACTCGGGCAAGAGAACCTTGAGTGATCTAGCCTCCATATCGCCGCGAAAGACCATGGTTTTTAACATTGCGACGATCGGAAGGCGATGATAGGGGTCGTCCTCGGACGGCTGAAGTTCAAGCGTCCCGGTTCCACTCCACATTTCACCAGGCCCCAGTATCCAGGTGGATGCTAAAAGTTCACGGACCTTTGGAGTATTCGCATCCGTGGCGCCGGGTACGATCCGCACCGAGAGATAGTTGAGCACGCTGATGGGGGAATTGGGATCAACTTTCAGAATGAGTTTGTCTTGGTTCATGGTTGCCGAGCAGACTCGTTTACCAGCGGGATCATTCAGATGGCTGTTATACTTTGACTCAGCGTTGCTGAAATCAATTGAGCCCATTTTCTTGGGAATTCCAGCGATCTCGCGGCCTGCCGCCATTGCCCGGTCCGATGTCACATGCATGCGGAGCGGATAATTGTATTCGACCCGCTTTCCATCTTTGTCAACGTACTGGCAGATCAACGATTGAGCCACTTCGTTGTAAGTCCCAAGATTCGAATCTGGATAGGTTGCGAATAACATTTTGACTCGAGGTTTTTCATCGACAGTCAAGTAATTCGGCAGGAACTTTGCCGCTGGCTCAGGATCTGTTTCGTACTCGTACGTTAGGATCGTGCAGTTCTTGTAGGAATAAGGAAACTTTGGATAAAGTTCTTTGTCGATCGGCAAAGAGTAACCAAAGTCCTCTTTCTTGAATTGCCCTTTAATTCGCTTGTCAACTTGGCCGGGACTGGCTTCAATGGGAGGTTTAATGTTAGCGACTGGGTTGACGGAAATGACAGGATCTTGAGGCGTTTGTTGTTGGGGCGGTGGGCCGGCCTTGATGGCTAGATCTTCCATCTTATGACGTAGCCGCGCACTGTCGCTGTAGATGCCTTGGCGAGCGCGATTGATGCCGCCGAGGGGGCGGTGTTCAGGAAGAGCGTTCCATGGACTGAAAATCGTACTCGTACCGAAGCTCGGATCAATATCCTGGGGCTCGATCGTGATGGTCCCTAATCTAATAAAGGGAGACTCCCATTTTTCGGTCGCATCTTCGATCGGCATTTTCTTGACATCCGTCTGCAATTGGATGAAGAAGTCGAATGGAAAGGGGGCACTGCCTTTCGCCAAACGCGTAACCAGGGCATCACGAAGTCCATCCTTTGACTGAGCTGCTTTGCCGGTCTGCTTGTCGAGCGAAGCCTTGCTGGGCGCAACTTTGTACTTCGCTCCCAGGTCGCCGAATTTATAGGGTGTTTGGCTGTAGTATTCTGTTTCAAGCGGACTATTGAGATGTTTCTTAAATCCCTGAAGCCCTGTGTGCGTGGTAGTCGCCAATTGCATTTTGACATTCTCGCGTTCTTGGCCTTTGGGTGCTTGCATCACCTTAACCATGAATTGCATCAGATGTTCGGCATTTTTGGCGAAAAAGGTTGCGTTATCTGCCAACACAAAGTCCTGGCTTTTCAAGCTATCTTTTGGATGCCGCAGCTTGATTGCCATGCCGTGGACGTCTTTCACACGATCGTCGTCGTTTTCGCCGTCACCATTCGAAAAGCGAATCAACGCATCACAGCCTGCTGGATCAGTAAAATACTCGTTGGGCAATGCGAAGATTCCAACTCGAAATCGTTCATCCAAGTTTTCGGCGGCTTTGAATTTCGCCCTGACGACACCGTGAGTCTTCGGATGTTGGCCGCGTAGTTCAGGATGAGGCCTCCCGTCAGGCCCCAGACTGTTCCTGTGAGCTAGAGCCTGCATCTGAGCCAATTTTTTAATAGCTTGTTGTTCACCGGACGGCGCACGCTCCTGCCCCGGTTGTGGACTGCCGAGGGACTTAATATATTCGATCAGCGCCCATCGATCATCGTCGGAGAGCAGCGGACCGACGCGCCCGCCTACCGCCCAGCCCTTGTTTTCAGAAAGCTTTTGCAATTGGAATGGAGTTAAGTGGGCTTCTTCTTCGGGTGTGAAATCTCGAAACTCATGTCCTGTATTCAGATTGCCTGGAATCGTAGTATCCATCCAAAAACTTCCTTCGGCCCACTTGGTATCAAATCCAATGTGCGTAGTATTAAATTCTGTCGACCCTAGATAAAAGCTCTTCATCCGTTGCTTCGCAGGTAGCAGCAATTCGTAGAGGCTTGCAACCGAACCATTGTGGAGAAACGGGGCTGTCGCCCAAACACCATTGAGCGGTCTTGACTTGTAGTCCAACCGTGCAATCGCCGCCTCTTCGGTATTGAGCTCGCGATAACCGTCATACTTCGCTTGTTGGGCGGCGCTCAAATTCAACCTCGTGTACTCATAGTCTCGCACTTTGTCAGTGATATTCGCCAGCGCTTCACCGGCTGGCAAAGTCGATTTCTGGTCCTCGACCGATCCCACGTATACGACGCGTTCGTAAAATTCCAGTACTGCTGATGGATCGGTGCCAATGTCCAAGAAATTGATGAACGGTTGCTTCATGTATTTACGACCAAATTGATTGGGCCAAGTCCAGTATGGCTTATTTTCAACGCGTTCTAAATGTTCGGTCCGTTGGTAGTCTTCAATGAGATAGTGGCAATGAATGCAGTGTGTTTTATAAAGCTCTTTTCCCTTCTTCCACAAGCCATCCGCATTTTTAAAGCCTTGGATCTCACCTAGTTTGTCCTCCGGCCAAGCAGGCGCTTGCAGCCCCGAAAAAGGTGTCGCTCCTGACAACTGGTCTTCCATCAAGTGCAAGTTCTCGACATTCACCGTGGACTCAAAATTCTCATTCATGGCGGCGCCCACGCCTAAAGCTTCGCCAATATTGCGGACCATCGGCAGACGGATCGAGGCATTGTATTGAACCCAATAAAACCACGATGCATCCCAAATGTGTGGATAGTTGACGGGCGCATTGGTATCGGCAAGGTTCATTTTCCCACGTTTACTGAATACACGATTTCCAATCCGCGCCATCGCATCGGTTCGCGAGAACCCTGCGTCAACAGAATGAAGTCCAAGTTCCGCTTCCGTTCGCTGTTCCACCAGCAGTTTTGTTACCGCCTTTTCGACCTCATCTTTGAGTGCAGCCTTCACTCGCAGCTTAAAGGCATCAGCAATCTTGATATCTTTTTCAATATCGGGAAAATTATTTATGAAGTTCTTTTCTTGACTCGTGTACCAGCGATTCGTGAACGCATTAAATTTCTCAGAGCTCGAATTGGTTAGAAACAACGCTTGGCCCAGCGCTTTTTGAAATGCACCTATGTTGATCATCGCCGATCCGCCTTCGATGCGGATGCGGTGGTCGCCATATTTAATTTCGCCGGTGTGGCACGCAGCGCACGTCAGCCCCAAAGCTCGAACGGGTAATTTGGGAACCGTGTTGTTCGGGTCAACCCAATTGTCCGTGATCGCAAAACCAACTGGAAGATTGCCAGGGTTGTATATGTCGTTCGGTTCACTGGGAAGAAAACCAAACTGCCTGAGGAATTTCGGGTCACTGAACATCTTCGGTTCGTTCGAAGGTGTTGCGTTAGGTTGCTCGAGCGCCATGAACCAATCATAGGGCATGAGCATCGTGCCTTGGCTGGCGTGGTGATACCAGTTGGCCTCATCGCGCTTCCAACCTGGTTTCCAATTCTGATCGAGCTTGACGAGGTTATCGGTCTGGGCAAACACTGAGCAGTTAGCCAATAAAGCCGATATCGCAGTTAGCAGAGTGCGCGCGATGATACGAAAGTGACGCATGTTGTTTCTCCGGGGCAAGGTATGCAATCGCGTCGATGGACAGGTGAGTCCGCAGCGGTGGGGAATACTTGGGGCAAATGACTAGCTTTGTCCGACCGTTCGCAGAGCCTTCATACTATTCGCTGGCGAGAAGCCAATACAAGAAAATTCGTTGAGCACTTTAGATTTTTGGCGGAATTTTTGAGTATTCGTCAGCCACAATGGCTAAAAGTGACCTATGCTTCTAGCTTGCGTTCGCCTGTTTCTATCACGTGTAATATGCAGGTCGGAACTAACGAGCATTGCCCTAGTACTTAACAACCACACCAAAACTTAAGAAGTGAACATTGAGACTGTTGTTCACGTTTGAGCCGGGAATATTGCCGCTTGGCAGCGTGATTGGCCCACGCAATTCGGCTGGCAGCATGTATGAATAGGCCATGTTTACGTCAACATTTTTTGCTAATGCGTAACCAAAACCGCTGCTCAGCATATGCTGATAATGGAGCGGAGTCGCCGTATTGAAGAAGGCTTGATTTTTCTTGATGGGGCTCTCGTTGTAAGTGTAGCCGCCACGAAGAGAGACTCTCTCGCTCCACATATATTGAACGCCCAGGGCAGTGGCTATGGCGCTCCTCCAACCTAGTCCGCCGAGCGATCCGTCGCTGTTATAGACCGCAGCATCGCCCAAGCCACTGGAATTGTGGTAGTCAAAATACCGGATATCAAAAGCAATTAACCAATTTTCTGCAGGCGTATAACCGGTTCCGAAGGAGAGGATCGTAGGCAAATCAAAATTTAGTTTCAACGGGCGATCGGCGCCACTGGCATCAGTTGAGAAGAAACGAAGCGGCTCCATCCATTGCTTCGTCTTCAACGACGCACCAAAACGCCAGTAGTCGTTCGCAACAAAGTAAACTCCCGCTTGCGCACCGCCGCCCCAACCATAACGAGTCGCACGCGCTTCGGCGTATTGACCACTCGTATTGGGAGCCGCGAACACAAATGGCTCTACACTCGCTTCTCCAGTTGTAATCGTTGGACCAACAGCCACGGAAAAACGGTCGGTTAGAGCAACAGAAAGTACCGGCGCGATCTGAAGAAAACTCGCTTCCGAAGATACAAGCGAGTAAATGTTCTTTTAACTTTAAAGATTTGCCACATTAATTTTTTTTATGGCTCGAATGCTTGCAATGGCTTTTCCAGAAAATCCTAGGATAAATCTTAAAGTGAACAGCGTAATGGCACTGACTTCAGAATTAAACTGGACAGAGCGCTAGCAAGCTGCTTAAAAAAGTAACCCGACGCGTAAGCGAGGGACTGCGACAAGCCCTCGCTGACGCTTCGGGTTACTATTCTTTCGCCTTGTTCTGCAAATCGACTTTTTCAGCAGCCTGCTAGTGACTCTAGCAAATACTTCGCTTCAACAAGATCAGGCAAGTCGAACCCTTCCTCGAACCAGCCGTAGATATTGTTGAGCGCGGCGCGGGCTTCACTGATGTGTTTCTGTGATTGCCAGAGTCGACAGAGACTCATGGTCGTTCGCAACTCCCATGACTTAGCATGTTGGGAGCGAGCGATTTCGAGCGATTGTTCGAAAGCGGCTTCAGCGTCTTGAGGTTGATTCTTTGTGAGAAAGATCTCACCACGCAACCGATAACTCTCTGCAAGGAAGACGACATTTCCGTTTGCGGCTGCGGTTTCGAGGGCGTCATCGATGTGACGCAGCGCCTCGTCTGCATTTCCTCTGATCAAGTGTGCTTGAGCGAACTTAGAATAGAAGTGAGAAAGTGAAAGCTTTGCCCCCGTCATGTTAAATACATCTAGCCCCGCTTTTAGCATCGCTAGAGATTCGTCTAGGCGATTATCGAGCTGCAGGGCAAATCCCTGATGCAGTAGACCTTCCGCTTGCCAGAATGCAAATCCTTGTTCTTTGCCAATTGCAAAAGTTGCATCGGCCGAACGTCTCACCTCGGCGGTTAGGCGGCAGTTGTCATACAGCCAACCCGCGTGGCCCAACGCATAGGCGAGGCTAAATGGATGTTTGATCGCGCGGCCCAACGCAATGGCTTGTTCAATGCGATCCATGGCTTGCTCGGGATAGCCTAAATGCCAGAGAGACAAAGCCCAATAACACTGCAGCGTGACGCCGACATTTTGACCAGTATGTTGTGAAAACAGTTTGGCAGTGGCCTCGTCATACAGAGCGAAGCCTTGTTCACAACATTTCAGGGAGTTCGTGAAGTCTCCAAGATAAAATGAAGTCAATGCGGGAATGAATAAGGCCTCCATCTGTAGCCCGGCGACGCCAAGCGGTTCGACAAGTTTGATTGCCTCACTCCCCATTTTATTGCACAACTGCAACTCTTCACGTACCACTCGCCACGCCCAGATACCCCAATGCACAAAGAACTGCTCGGCCGGTCCGGCCAATAGTTTGCCGAGTTCGCTGGCGCGCTCGAAGACTGGTCCAACTTCGGGTGTCGCGTAACCTTTGGCGGTCAACAGCGCCACTCCAAGCGGAATTTGAAACTTGAATTCGAGACCATCTCGTTCCGAAGAAGGCTCGAGCGAAGCGACAAGCTCTAAGCCCTTGGTAAAATGATGAATGGCTTCATGCATCGCGGACCGCTCTTGGGCCTTCAGTCCAGCCTGCTCCCAATATTTAATCGCCCGCACCGTTTCGCCTGCTTCAGTGCAATGGTGGGCCATCAGGGCCGCGTCGCTCGCGGCGACATCGGGAAACTTTGAAACCAAGGCATCTGCGATCTTTGCATGCCAATGCTGCCGCGTGGTGCGTAGCAGCGAAGCGTATGCAGCGTCTTGGACAAGTGCATGTTTAAAGGTAAATTTTGCACGAGGATAGAAGCCGCGTTGGTGCACAAGTTCCGCATTGACGAGACTGGTTAAGTGAGTTTGCAGAGTTTGTTCGTCCAGTGGTGCGATGGCAGAGAGAAGTTGAAATATAAACTCTCGGCCAACCACGGACGCTAATTGGGCGATATCTTTGGCAGGCCCCAGCTTATCCAGTCGCGCCATCAACGAATCCTGGAGCGTGCTTGGAATATTGATGGAATTGAGCGGTCTAGTAAGAACAAAGCTGTTTTCCGACTCTTTGAGAACGTCCGACTCAAGAATCAGTTTCGTTAGTTCTTCCGTAAAGAGAGGGACGCCACCGGTCTTGGCAACAATATGATCGATGACTTCAGTTGGCAGCATTCGTCCATCTGCAATCCTACTAACTATGCCAGCGGTGTCTTGGGGAGTTAAACTCCCGATCATCATTTGTGTGACAGCCCGACGTGCGGTCCAAGGGGCTGCAAAACCGGGCCGATAGGTCAACAGCAACATCACCGGAGCCGCAGGTATCTGTTCGATTAGGACGGTAAGAAACTCCAGAGTTGTAGGGTCGAGCCAGTGCAAGTCCTCAATCGTGAACAACAGAGTGTCTTTCTCAGAAGCAGCCAGAACGAGTTCGATCATGGCTTCGATCGTCTTTTGTTTTCGGCGCTCTGGCGTTCCTTCGAACACTGGATAGCGTGGGCCTAACGGAATGGAAACTAAATCAGCAAACAAAGGAACAACAAATTCGAGCGGCAGGTCATGCTGTTTTAACAAGCCCTCTAGTTTTTCCAGCTTTGCTTCATCGGGATCTTCGGAACTCAACTGAGCCATCCGTTTAACAAGCTCAATGATGGGATAGAACGCGCTGTTTTGATGAAACGTCGAGCAACGTGCTCCGAAGGTCTGTAGACCTGCTTCCCCAAGTTTTGACTTGAAAGCAGACAGCAATCGAGTCTTGCCCACCCCTGGCTCAGCACACGCCAGTACGATTTGGCCGAGTCCGCTGGATGATTTCGCCCAGCACTGGTTGAGGACGTTCATTTCATGATCGCGACCGATCAGCGGCGTTTGGTATTCGACCTCTCCCCGATCAGTTTCCGCATCTTTGATACCAATTACAGCGAATACCTCGACGTTTTTTCCAATAACTTTTCCGGAGTGAACACCAAGTGAACGATAGATAAAAGCATCACCTGCAATCTGCTTTGTAGTTCCGCTAACGACCAGTGAACTCGGCTCTGCCAATGCGATTAAACCTGCGGCGACTCGGGGAACATTGCCCACGATAGAATGTCGCTCGCTGGAAACACCGCCTTCTAACTCTTCTGTAACGACAGTGCCGGTATGTATGCCAATACGAAACTGAATGGCTGCTGCGTGCGATGTTTTCGCTCTCTCTTGCAGTTGCACAATGGCGGAAGAAATCTCAAGGCCAGAAAAAATCGCGCGTCGGGCTGAGTCTTCCATGGCTGTGGGATAGCCGAAATAAATTTGAATCGATTCACTGGTGCTCGGCGCGATATGCCCACCAAATCGCACCAATATTCTTGTCGTCAACTCGCGAATGCGCTGCATCATTGCGTGGAGTACCTCGGGGTCAAGATCATCCGCGTCAACTTCGGAGCTATCCAGCTCCAGGTGAAGCGTTGTAATCTGACGGCGTTCAGCCTCATGCATCCGACTTCCCGAGACCGGAGAAGACACTTTCGACACTGGCTGGACTGGCGTTTGATAAACCTCGGTTCGATCAACATGGTGCCCTTGTCCGGGTTGACCAGTCCTGCGCAGCGCTTCGGCCATATCAGACGCTGTTGTGTACCGACCCTTGACACTCTTGGACATCGATTTGAGACAGACGCACTCCAATTCAAGCGGGATGTCTTTGTCGATTTGACGTAGAGGTTGTGGTTCGTCTTCGCGAATTTGCCGAATCAGTTCAAGCCGATTGCTGGAGGTAAATGGCGGCTTGCGGCCGAGCAGGTAATACAGCATGACACCTAGACTATAAATGTCAGTGCGTCCATCGATTCGATGCGCCTTCCCCACTACTTGCTCGGGCGACATGTAACCTAGAGTTCCAGCAATGATCCCCGGAGTCTCTCGCTCGCCCTGAGAGTCGCTAATCGCTAGTCCAAAGTCGATTAGGACCGGTTGCGAATCGTTCAGCATCATGACGTTCGAAGGCTTGATATCGCGATGGACTGTGCCGTGCGAGTGCGCATGAGCGAGCGCATCAGCCAGCTGTGCGGTGATATGCGCCGCTTCGCGCCAGCCATAGGATTTGGTGTTCATCCAGTCCGAAAGGCTCAGGCCCGCCAAGTAGTCGGAAACGATGTAGCAGCGCCCATCGAATTCGCCAATGTCAAACACAGTCACAATCCCTGGATGACGC
>JANNNN010000998.1:0-5689 GCA_031398555.1 Planctomycetia bacterium
GAAACGCAAGCTACCTATCGAGTCCTGTTGCAAAAGGAACAGTTGGTTTTCAGTGCAGCTCACTTTATTACCTTTGCCGGCGACACCTGTGAGTGCTTGCATGGGCACAACTACGGCGTGAAGGCGGAAGTTGTCGGAGCGTTGGACGAAAATCAGTACGTGATCGACTTCATCGCCTTTCGGGATAACTTGGCGGCCATCGTTAAGCGACTGGACCATCACGTTGTCCTGCCAACGCAACACCCGCTGATCCGAGTGAAAGCTGGTGAGAGGGAAGTGGAAACGACTTTCGGCGACAAACGCTGGATCTTTCCCCGTGAAGATTGCATGTTGTTGCCGATTGTAAACACGACAGCGGAAAAGTTAGCTTGGTGGATTGCGCAAGAATTGCGGTCGGCTTTAAGGCCATCGGTGGGTGATCGACTAGAAACGTTGGAAGTCGCAGTCGATGAGAATCACGGACAATGGGGGATTTGCAAAATTGAGTGGTAAAGTCGTTAAAGAACGCACTACTTTCAGGTCGTGAGTGGCTGTCGAGGGACTTCCCGTCGATACTTCTTCCAGTTACTGACGATGTAGTTAATGGCGATTTAATTGTCGCACAATTGTCCCATTTGTAGCTTTGAACAATTAAGACGATTGTTCGTCACTTGATCCCAAAGTTAAAGTCGATTTTGGGGTTGGACTCTAGCATTGGTTTGGTCCTATCAGCCGGAAGGCGTTAGCCTCCGGTTATGACTTCAACGGGAGGCTAACGCCTTCCGGCTGATAAGTCCTGCGAAATAACGATCACAATTGCGTTCATACGCAGGGCGTCGATAACGCGATCTGCCCCTGTGGCACAAACCCCAAAATCTAATCTGGACAACACAGTAGTGCTCTGTCCAGATTAATTTTTGGGGTTGAGTGTCGCCCAATTGTCCCAATTGTTGCAGCTACGATTGGGACAATCGTGCGACAAAAAACCACAAACCCTAAAATTTAACTTGGACAAAGCACTGGTACTGAAGTGCTAAGCTAACCCATGGCGACACAATCGAACTATGTAATATCCGTCGGAGTACGCAAAGCCGCCATCTTGCTGATGAGCCTCGATGAGGACGATGCAGCAGCCCTGCTCTCCAAGCTGCCTCGTCGTTACGTGGAACAAGTGTCGCTTGCGATCGCCCAGCTCGACACGATCTCTGGTGTCGAACAGGAAGGGATCATTGGCGAGTTTCTCGACAGTCGCCCAAGTGCGTTAGGGCCGAATACGGGAGGTCTGGATCGCGCGAAGTCACTTGTCAAGAAAGCGCTTGGCAAAGACGCGGCCGACATGCTGAACGTACTGCAGCAGACACTCGAAGCCTTGCCTTTCGGGTTCTTGCATAAAGTCGATCCTCAGAACATTTTGTCCTTTTTGATCGAAGAGCATCCGCAGACGATCGCGATGGTGCTCAGTCACGTTCCGGCTCCGGTTTCGGCTGCGGTACTGAATGGATTGCCCGCGCCAAGGCAATTGGCAGTCATACAGCGTATTGCCGAAATGGGACAAACTAGTCCCGAAGCGATCGATGAAGTTGAAAACGGATTATCGAATCGCATGGCCCTATTTATGACTCAGTCCTACCAAAAGGCCGGCGGCATTCCTGCGGTGGCTGAGATGCTAAACGTCTCAGATCGAGCGACAGAGCGAAATATTCTCGATGGTCTTTCGAAAGAGCGGCCAGAGCTGGTGGAAGAGATTCGTCGGTTGATGTTCACCTTCGAAGACATTGTAAAACTTGGCGATAAAGATATTCAGCAGTTGCTGAAGAACGTCGAGGCCAGTCAATGGGCGATGGCTCTGAAAGGTTCCAGTCAGGCACTTCAGGAAAAGATCTTGAAGAACATGTCGCAGCGAGCTTCCGAGATGTTGAAAGAAGAAATGGAGTTCCTAGGAAAAGTGAAGCTGAGCGAAGTCGAAGCGGTACAACAAAAAGTTGTCGATGTTATCCGAACGCTCGAAGAATCCGGCCAACTTGCCCGCCCATCCAGCGATTCAGCCGAAGAGTTTGTGGCTTAGGAAGATCTTCTGCAAGCAGCGGCACGGGCTAAAGGACCAGCGGCTGCACTTCTTGAACGCGTCGAGATTGGCGAACTTGAACTGTGTGTTTCGGAAGCTTGTCTCGAAGAACTTCGCGAGGTCTTAGGTCGCCCCAACCTGCAACGCAAGTTTCCATCGCTTACAGAAACAACGGTTCATGACTTCCTGAACCGAATTCAGGTGTGCGCAGTCTCCGTTGCGGACGTCGCTTCGGAAGGAAGGTGCCACCCATCTACTGTTGACGCAGGGCGGGATTTTGGTACATTGCTGGATATGAGAAGATCATTGGCCACTAAAGAGGAACATAATCATGGTGAGACCTACCCGAGATGAACAGTTCGTGGCTAATGAGGTCTGTATTGTGCACGCCGTGCAGCGATGTGTACGCCGCGCTTTCTTAGCTGGTGTCGATCAAATTTCAGGCGTCGACTTTTCTTTCAGACGCGAGTGGATTCGGCGGCGGATGGAATCGCTGGCCTCGGTGTTTTCCGTCGATATCCTGACCTACGCCGTGCTCTCAAATCATATACACCTTATCTTGCGGAACCGGCCCGATGTAGTTGCCGCTTGGTCAGATGAAGAAGCTGCGGTGAGGTGGCTGCGAGTCTTTCCTGGTCGGCGGCTGGACGAACAACTGGCTGAACCCACGGAGAATGCTGTAAAGACGTTGGCCGGAAATGTGCAGCGGATGGCTGAAGTACGACAGCGTTTGTCGGATATTTCGTGGTTCATGCGAGCCCTCAGTGAACCGATCGCACGGCTGGCGAATAAACAAGACGATTGTACAGGGCGTTTTTGGGAAGGACGTTTCAAAGCTCAGCGAATTGTGGACGAAGCGGGCTTGTTGGCTTGCGCGATGTACGTTGACCTGAATCCAATCCGAGCTGCGATGGCCCAGTCGCCAGACGAAGCGGTGCATACTTCAGCCTATGACCGGATCAAGGCTGAGGGCGGCGAGCAGATCCCTTCAGCGGCTTTCGATTTAGTGACCCTGTCGACTGAGGAAGCCGGTAAGCACCAACGCGAGACAACTGTGGAGGAGAAGAAAAAGCAGCGGCAGTCTAAGCGTCGCAGTCCAACTGGCAAGCGAATTCTACGTGACAGCTGGCTCGCTCCGATCACACTTGCACCGAACTCGTTGGCTGCCGATCCGCAAGTTCACCAAAGTGGCGTTCGCGCAAGCGACAAAGGATTTTTGAATCTTCCTTGGCGTGATTATCTTGCGCTGTTGCGTTGGACCAGTCAACAGCGACTGAAAGAAGCAATGACCGAAGTACCTGCGAAGCTGCAGGGGGCATTGTCGGCCTTGGGAATTGAAGCCTCCATGTGGCGCGACCTGGTTTGGAATTTCAAGCGTTACTTCGGCCAAGCATCCTGTGCTGGCAGCCCCGAGTCGATGGCCGCTGACGCCGCCCGGACCGGCAAGCGTTTTCACCGAGGCCAACGCCAAGCGGCAGAATGCTTCTCTGCTGTTAGTTAGTGGCCAGCAAATTGAATTGCAATTACTGGCTCATGAAGTGTGCGTTGTCCTACTCGAACCAAGATTGAGCTCAGTCAATGCAGTTGTATTCGTGTTGGCATCGAAATGCCTTCTTACGACGCGAGCATAGCACTTCCAATAATTCTTATTCAACGAACATTTGGAAAAATGTTCGACTCTCATGGATATTGAGGTGCGGGCAAGTTCTATGAAATGGAAGCCGAGCCGCTCAGTCTATCGGCTTCTGTACTAGACGACTGCCCATTGTCGTCATGAGGAAATTGGGGCATCGCAACTTCCGCCGCACGCCTTGTTTTTCATTCCACAATACCGATCCCGCAAGCCGCAGCTGTGAATAGGTGGGTGGCACCATCCGAATGCCCATCCGAATGCTACGGACCCGCGCACGCCTACGTGGCCACCAACCTCAACAACCTGGCGCAGTTGCTCCAGGCAACGAACCGTATGGCGGAGGCCGAGCTGCTGATGCGCCGCGGGCTGGCCATTGACGAGCAGTCGTACGGAGCCGAGCATCCCTGCGTCGCTAGAGACCTTAACAACCTGGCGCAGTTGCTTCATTACACGAACCGTCTTACGGATGCCGAGCCGCTGATACGCCGCGCGCTGGCCATCGACGAGAAGGCCTATGGAGCTGAGAACCCCTTCGTCGCTAGAGACCTCAACAACCTGGCGCAGTTGCTCCGGGACATGAACCGTCTGGCGGAGGCCGAGCCGCTGATACGTCGAGCGCTAAAGATATTCCAGGACTCGCTGGGTGACGAACATCCGGGAACGCAAAAAATCGCGACGAATCTGGCAAGGATGCACAAGTCACAAGGTTAAATGAGCTGTCTGGTACCTGCAAGCAAAGTCGAGAAACCTTTCGCCCGACCGGGTGATCTGGTGGAGTTAAGCAAAGGGCGGTCAGTTTGCCAGGGAGGCACAACTGACGAAAACTTCAAGCACGTTTGTAACTTTGCAACAAATCGTTTAACCGGTAGCCAGTGGCGACGCACGCACCTGCCGCTTGTTGTCAGCATAAGTCGCGGGT
Source organism: Planctomycetia bacterium (assembly GCA_031398555.1). Classification (GTDB taxonomy): domain Bacteria; phylum Planctomycetota; class Planctomycetia; order Pirellulales; family Pirellulaceae; genus Aureliella. The sequence continues at coordinate 4,597 of JANNNN010000998.1, forward strand.
TCTAGCGTCGCCGTTGGCTATCGGTTAAACGAATTTCCCGTAAGGATCTTTTCAACGGGTAAAGCTATAAGATATCGACACTTCTCGCTGAACGCCAACTCGCGCGCTCGCGTTCCGAAGTTTGTCATCACGCAAAGACTTTGTTTACTTGAGCCTGAGGCGCTAGCCGATTGCCAGAATCGTTTAGTCGGAAATCGGCTAGCGCCTCAGGCTCAAATTCGCTTGCATTACAAAGCGAAATATAAAATCGTCTGTCTCCAATCCGCAAAAAATTTCGCGATCTGCCATCTGACTTCCGTGCCATGCGACCTCTGCGCCGGTGTAAAATAGGAACGAAGGTTGATAGCGTTGTGCAACCGGTGGTCTAACAATTGGGATATGAAAATGCGCGTAGCCGATTCAATTCCTTTTCTTTCATTGCTGGCTTATGCCTGCGTCGGACTATCACTGCCAAAAGCTTTTCCGCAAGCGAAGTCCATCGAAGTGCAAGTTCTTGACGATCTGGCCCTTCCAGTCGAGGACGCGACAGTCTACTTCGTACCGAGCGACAGTTCACTTCAGGAGGGCCGAACGGATGCAAAGGGAATTGTGCGAGTGGACATACCCAAGCCTGCGATCAACGTTCAGCGGGGAAGCAGAGATTTGATTTGGGTGCATCATAAAAAATTTGATTTACAAAGCATCCCCATGGAATCGACTGCCCGTGGGAAAGAAACGCAGACCCTTCGATTGATCACTTCATCTGCGAAAAAGCAGACTGTTTATTTTGGTGCCAAGAAAATTGCTGGGGCTTTAGTTCGACCGATTGAACTAGATTTTGAGGCCATCCCAGAGCCGCTGCAAGCAAAATTGCAAGCGACAACAAATGCGGACGGAGAGGTTGAGCTAGCAGGCTTCCCTGGTGTTTCATTTGGAGTTGTGGAAGTCCGAGCAAAGGGCCTTGGCATTCAAACGATGCACGCGCGGGGCGCTCGATTGCACGGAATCGCGACGGCACCCATCGGAGTCCTGCAATTGCGTGGTGTTGGCACCGTTCGAGGGCGAGTGATTGCGGATGACCCTGAGTTGTTAAAAGGCCTGAAACTCCGGTTCG
>JANNNN010001075.1:0-5557 GCA_031398555.1 Planctomycetia bacterium
GCATGATCTCGCGCAAGGCCGCATCGTTGTTGTCAAAATTAGTGACGCCCGCGATCAACAGGTCGTCGTCCTCGTTTCCGTTCATGCGGTCACCGTTGCGTCCACCAATGAGCAAGTCTCGACCCGCGTTTCCAAATATAGAATCCGTTCCTCCGCCGCCGAGCAGTATGTCGGCCCCAGCCCCGCCGTAGAGTTGATCGTTGCCGTCATCCCCACGTATTAGATCATCGCCGTCGTCCCCTCGAATTTCGTCGTTACCTCGACCCCCGGAAATCGTATCATTGCCTGTTTCGCCCCGAATCGAATCGTTTCCATCGCCGCCGAACAACTGGTCTTCTCCGAATCCCCCTCGCAGTTGATCGTTGCCCGCCTGACCAGAGACAGTATCATTGTCACTATCGCCAAATAACGTGTCATTTCCACCGATCGAGTTTTCTGCGAACGGAAATGCCAGCGACCAGCTATCGCCAAACATGAGATCTTGCCCAGCGCCGCCAAAGAGGGTGTCGTCGTCCGACTCAGGCACAGCGGTTCCCGTGTTCGTAAAGTTACCGCCGATCAACCAATCATTCCCATCGTCGCCATGGATTTCGTCCTCACCAGCACTACCTGCCAGGATGTCGTTTCCAGCGCCACCGAAGATTCGGTCGTTACTAGAGTCTCCATTGGCGATATCGTCACCGGGCCCGAGATACAAAGTATCATTGTCGGCGCCACCCCCTACAAAGTCATTTCCTGCCATAGCATAGATTGTATCATTGCCCAAACCTCCTTGAATCGTATCCGGTCCACCGATGATGCTGCTCACATCCAATGGAAACCTAGTACCGCTATCTCCAATGATCCAATCGTCACCTGCATCGCCATCGATCTGGTCAGCCCCGAAATCCAAAACGGCCGAATCATTACCTCCGATCAAGATATCATTGCCATCTCCGCCGGTGATGCGATCATCTCCATTACCTCCGACGATGGTGTCTGCTCCAGCCTCGCCGTTAGCGACGTCGTCGCCCGCGTCCCCGAACAGCTTGTCATTGCCAGGGCCACCGACAAGGATATCATTGTCGTTTCCTCCTCGTAACTCATCATTGCCGGAGTTTCCGAACATGAGATCGGTCCCATCATCGCCGATGAGAGTATCATTGCCCTCACCTCCGCTCATTTGATCGTTTCCGATTCCGCCGTGCATGATGTCCGTGCCATCATTCCCTTCCATTTGGTCGTGGCCAAATTGGCCCACCAGCGTGTCGTTTCCATCACCGCCAAGCAGTTCGTCGCTTCCACCAAGCAAACTATCGGTCGGCGCTAAGGATGGGCTGAGGTTGTCACCATAAATAAAATCGTTCCCCTCTTCACCATTGATGAAATCAGCGCCGTCTTGGAGCGACTGACCTAGCAATAAAAGTGAGCCGCCAATAACCGTGTCGTTCCCCTGACCTGCTGCGATAGTGTCATTGCCCCCTTGGCCATGAATATTGTCCGCTCCAGCCCCGCCAAAAATCAAATCGTTGTTCAGCCCACCGCGAATGGTGTCCGCACCACCGATCGTTTGTCGAACAATAAGCGGAAAGTAGGACCCGTCGTCGCCAATAATCAAATCTTCGCCCGCATCCCCGTTGAGAGTGTCGCCACTCGCATCGCTCAGTGGATCGATTAAACTCGCGATCAATTCGCCGCCGATTATCCGATCATTTCCATTTCCACCCGAGATCGTATCGCTGCCGTCACTACCCACCAGCAGATCATTGCCGTTATTGCCATTAATCGTATCGTTCCCGGGACCACCGTTCATCGAATCGGCGCCAGGGCCTCCGATGAGCGTATCAACGCCAGTTTCTCCAAATGCTATGAGGGGCTGATCGCCTGTTAAGCCAGAGGCATTGATTGAATCATTCCCCGCGCCGCCATAGACTTCGAGCAAATCTAGGAAATTGAAATTTCCAGTAATGCTAATTTGATCATTGCCGGCAAATCCATCGACGTGAATGGCGCTCACTTCTGAGATTGCAAAAACACTGATCATGACTCCTTGCTGATCGAGGGAATTCAATCCAGGGCCAGAACCCGGTACGTCGACACCAATGTCAACACTCACGAATAGGGAATTGCCGAAACGTTGTATGGCGATGCTGTCCGAAGATGGACCTTGATTGACGCTGTTGATCTGTGTGTTGTCGTTGCCTCCCTGGATAGTGAGCAGTCCAGTCGCATGATCCAGAACCGTATGAAACGTGCCGTTCCTCTCCGGCATGTTGACATCGTAGCCCATATCCTTCATCATCAATGCAACTTTGTTCGTCAGCAAAATGCGACGCGTACTAAGACTGGTGGGCTGCATAGTATCCACCGCAGTATAATAAGTCTGGCTGTTGAAATTGATGGCCGGGTTACCAGCACGTGGCATCGCATTGTGACCGGCTGAGGCAGTGACTGGTCCGCCAATATCGAAATCAGTCATGACGACGTTGACGCTGGGGCCTTGAAACAGCCAGTAACTATTGGTTCCGACTCCAACAGAATTGTCGGTAAGGTTGGTGTTGGTCATGGTGATAGCAGGATTCGAATACATCAACGGCGAGCCGGAGCTAACGCCCATCGTATGGCCTATCTCGTGTATCAGCAGCGTGCGAAGATCTCTCATGCCGGCTGCAGGACCGCCGGGCGTTGGACTGCGAGCAAACGCATTCGCCAGCGCACCCATGAACTCCGAATGATCGTCAGGTGTTGGATCCAAGTACCATTGCGTGATCCCGCCACCATCCAGCGCCATGTTGATGGTTACATTTCCTGATATCGGTACACCGTTGGCATCTCGCACCGTGTTTGAAGCGAATGCACTGGTGGCGGCGTTGGTAGGATCCATGGCGATAGTAAGTTGCACGTCAAAAGTGTCACCGTCGTAGCCCGTAACCACCCGGTTCCATTCGTTCAACGCCGAGTCCACAACGCCGCGACCGACTTCAGCGTTAGCACCGAAGGCCGTGTCAAACATGTCGCTATCATCTCCACGGTTAGCCCAAACCAGTGCTAGCAGGCGACGATCCTCAAGTCCCTCGAACCGCAATCGGCGACGACCGGTCCGCAGTTTATGTCTCCCCAGGTTTGCCGACAGAACATCGCGCATCGCGCGCCTGACCTGTCGCTTAAAGGAATCACGTTTTGAATCAAAAAATCTCGATTGATCGGACATTTAGAACACCTCCGAAACAGTAGGGCTTGAAGAAAAGAGAGGACTGGCGATCGCATACTAAATTTTCGGCAATGCCGAAAACCGTTCCCTTTGCGTCGCCTCCCTGTCCTTGAAATGCCCAGTTTCGACCGATGCGCATCAAGAAAACCGAATAATGCAGATTTTTTTTCTGAACGGGACACAGGCTGGAAGACTGTTTATGCCCCACATCTTCGATTTGTACTGGTCCCTTGCCTGCTGATTGCCTGGCAAGAGTTTATAGTTGGGATGCCGACCCCCCCGCGTTACGCAAGTTCCGACCCGTTGGCTGCGGCGGAAGAGCGCTGACTCTGTTATGTCGACATTACTCTCGCGAAAGACGAACTCACACTTTCATTGCCACTTCAGCGGATGAAGTGGCGCAAGCCTCGTGACACTTTTGTAAGTCGTTTCTTTATGAGCTAACCGGCCAAGCCGACCATCCCAACCGCCGCAGAGCGATGGAAGGGGCTCGTAAATAAATCAACCAGTCCACGCGTGACGCTGCCGCGAAAGCCTAAGGCCCGGTGCCTAAAAAAGCAAATCCGGTTAAGCGAGGAATATAGCATAGTAATTTCGGTAAAGCGTATAGTCGATATCGTTACGCCATGGGTCTTCTGGAAGGGGCTCGGTGAAGTCGATGATGGGTGGTGGCGATGTTGGCGGCGTGGTTTCCCATTCCCAATCCGGATAGACGGGTGGCGGGAGTTGAGTTGGATTGATAGGTAGCGGCCCTTGGTCGTCGCTAATGACATCCGCTCTCAATGTGAAACTAACGGTTCCCGGTGTAGGGACTGCTCGAACTCGCTTAGTAGCTCGCAGAATGTACTCACCCGCACCTAGCCAAACATATTCGGTCTTTGCAAGCCCTGGGGCTGCCCCAAAGGTCGCGACAATTGCCCCGGTTGTCGCATCGTAGAGGCTGATCTGCGCGCCTATATCGACTGAAGTGGAGCGTGTAGATAAGTCAAAGCGGAATAGTTGCGTTTTGTAAGTAGTGAACTTTGACAAGTTCTCCATACTACTGGTAACGCTGCCCGTATAGACCGTTCGCATGTTCGACGCGACCTCGGTAGCAAAGTTAATCGTTGCAACATAGTTCCCTGGTGCTACAGACGCACCACTTTCGGCACGCACCATAAGAACGTATTCCTCACCTACCGTGGGGTTGGTTACGACCAGGCTGATGCCACCATCGGCTTTACGTATCAACTTACTCCCAATTCGGTCACCGGCGCGATTGAGCAGAAAAACATCTAGTGGCGCAATCCGCGTCGTAACAGGATCAACCGAAATATGCAATGTGGGGCTGGCGACGGCGGGTGCTTGAAAGCGCCACAGGTCACGGTCACTGCCGGATGCCAGCGCCGATTGAAGTTCGTAGCGAGTGCGATCGAGGAAGCCAGTCGTCGTCGTCAAAGTAGTCGCACTTGCCAAGGTATCATTCCTACCGACCTCGGTATCTACCAATCCATAGCTGTCAAATAGCGCATCGACAGAAACATAGTCAACCGTTTGATCATCCTCGTCTTCCGCGTCTGCATCATGAGAAGCAGGAGTCAGGCTAGGTTGTAAACTCAAGTCGCGATAGTCGACATCAATGCGATAGTCGCCGATGGCAAAAACATCGCTTGTGTTGCGAGCGACACGGATGAACAGAGTCGGATGATCGCTGAGCGAGCCGATATCTACTTGCAAGTTGTTGTCGAAGATACTGTCGGCCCTGACATCGGCTAACTTGTTTCCGAAACGATCGAGCACTTCCAGCTTGGCTTTCAACAAACTTATCCCAGACGCCCACAAGCGAATGGCGACTTTATCCTTGCCCATCAGCGGGGTAACGCGATAAAAATCAACATCGCTTAGCGTATTCAGGGAGCCGTTTACAGACAGCGGTTGTGAGCCATTGAACCCAGCCGGATTAAGAATACGAGTTGCCGACGCTCGGCTGTTATTCGTGACGGTTTCAAACACATCGCGACGAGTTCCATAAAGTTGTCTTATAGCTCTAATATCTGACGCCTTGAGTTTACCGTTGGGTCCGGAGTAGATCCCATTCATCACCGCCCCACTGAGGTTGTTGTCCGCCAGTCCGAGTGCATTCCCAGCCTCATGCAACAGCACCGAAAACAATTCTACAGCTGGGCCTTTTTCGTTGGCTGGAGGTACTTGAATTGAACTGGACGAATTCCAATCGGCGAGGAAGAAATTAGTGTGAGTGTTTAGCAACACGTCACCAGACCAAGTCCCTGCAATTTGCTGGTAAGGAAGCGCACTGGCCAATACGCCGGCCTGTGGAAACGCCCCGATGCGGAACTCGCCGAATCGCGGATCGTTGGTGGACAAGCC
>JANNNN010001078.1:0-1815 GCA_031398555.1 Planctomycetia bacterium
AGTGCTTTGTCCAGATTAGATTTTGGGATTAGAAGTTAGCGACCATCTATATGTGAGCGTCAGATTAAAAACGGGAGAACGAGGCTCTGCCGAGCAGGACTTGACGTAACAAACAGACTTGACTGTACTTGTGAACGTGAATGAATATCCGTGAGTTTTTCATCAAAGTGATGGGCGTCTGTAGGTACAGCCCGTGTCTAACGGGCTGTGGAGACTTGCTCGGCAGAGCCTCGTTCTCCCGTTCCATGTTGTCGGCTACGATTCTATGATAATTGCCGCTAAAAATGCATCAATTGACGGACGGCGACGCGCTAATGCGGTTTGGGCTTAGCTTCTCACCTGCGACCCATCGGTTAAACTTAAGCTTGTCGAACGGTTGTTCAAGAACACCGTTTATCTCGGTGGAAATACTTCCGGCTTGCCATGAGAATGTGGTGTTCAACTCAGGCTGGAGGCCTAAGCTATGTAACGAAAGTAAGCGAATTCCATGATTGCGACGGAAATGCGGGCGCGGCTGAATGCGATTCGAGACAAAGTCGAAGCTGGCCGCAGACTGACAATTGACGAGGGGATTTTTCTGTACGACCCTCAGGTGCCACTACAAGAAGTAGGGCAGTTGGCGAATCTTGTTCGCGAGCGAATGCACGGCAATGTCGCTTATTTCAATATCAACACCCACCTAAACCCGACCAATGTTTGCGTCTACCGTTGCCGATTTTGCGCTTTTCGAAGTGATTTGCGCGATCCTAAAGGTTACGCGATGAACGACGCACAAGTCCTAGAGCGGGGACGCGAAGCGAGTGAAAACGGTTGCACGGAAATGCACATTGTGGGCGGTCTGCATCACAAGATGCCGTACGAGTGGTATCGAGGCATACTTGAGCTGCTGCATACGAATTATCCGAACATTCACCTCAAAGCTTGGACGCCGGTGGAAATCAACTGGTTTGAATTCCTGACCAAGCGATCGACCAAGGACATTTTGGCTGATTTGCGCGAGGCAGGCCTGGGTAGTCTACCTGGCGGCGGAGCCGAGATCTTCCATTCCGAAGTTCGCGATCAACTGTGCGAACACAAAGCCGATGGGCACAAGTGGCTGGAGATCCACCGTGCGGCCCATGAACTCGGCATTCGCAGCAACTGCACGATGCTCTATGGCCACGTTGAAGAAGCCTACCATCGGATCGATCACTTGTCTCGCCTGCGGGAACTGCAAGACGAAACGGGTGGTTTCCAGACTTTCATTCCCCTGGCGTTTCATCCCGACAATACCGAACTTAGTTCGATTCGTAAACCAACGGCCCTAATGGATCTCAGAACCGTCGCGGTCAGCCGATTGTTCCTGGACAATGTCCCGCACATTAAAGCCTATTGGATCATGCTGGGCATTGAGACCGCACAGGTTGCATTGCATTATGGAGCGGACGATATTGATGGAACTGTTCGTCACGAATTGATTTATCACGACGCCGGTGCAACCACTCCGGAAATCCTGACCGTGGATCGTATAAAGCAATTGATTGAAGAAACCGGGCGCGAACCAGTCGAACGCGATACGCTGTATCGAAAGATCTACCGCGATAAAGCCAACTTGCGCGAGTGGACGGTGGGTGAAGCAGTGGCGGTCGGTTAAGTTACAAAAAACCGCTTGACTTTTTCAGTTTGTTTTTTTTCAAGCCCCAAAAGTCGCAGTCTTTAATCGCCTGAGACTAAAACGCCATTGCCAAGGCTTGGTCTAGATCGGCAATCAGATCCTCGAAGGCTTCCAAGCCTACGGACAATCGAATCAGGCTGTCCGTGATGCCAGCTTTCGCT
>JANNNN010001097.1:0-7883 GCA_031398555.1 Planctomycetia bacterium
GCCTCCGGTTACGTCTCCAACCGGAGGCTAACGCCTTCCGGCTGATAAGTCGCTTGAAAAATCGCGTTTTCCCGAGGTTTTTAAGCGGGACGCTCTCTAACGCCTTCCGGCTGATAAGACTGAACCACTGCAATAACAACTATCCGTCCAATGTTTTTAAGCGGGACGCTCTCTAACGCGTACCGGCTGATAAGTCACCTGCGATATAACGGTCACAATTGCATTCATACACGTAACATCGAAAACGCAATCAGCCACGCCAACCCCAAAATCTAATCTGGACAAAGCACTAGTTAGCCAAATGCGGTAACGTTCTACCATGTGTATACCCCATATTTTTCCGGCCCTTGCGGGGATCGCGGGGGGTAGGCATGCTAACTGTAAAAACTTCGGCTCGGCCATGAAAGCTGGGATGGCGTGGACTTAGTGAGCCGAAGGTGCTAGGCAACCGCGAGCCCTGCTTCCCTAAAGCTCCGTTTGGCCCGACGCTTTTAGGGACTCAGGGGCGTGCCGCCCACCGTAGTGGCCCATCCCACCCATCGTCATCCGCGCGTACAATAACAACTTATATACATCACGACTGATGTATTAGTGCTGAGCATTGCAGGGAGCCCACTGTGCCGATCTATGAATTCTATTGCCGTGACTGCCATACGATTTTTAGCTTCTTCGCTCGCCGCGTGGATACCGAGACAATTCCAAAGTGCCCCAAACATGCACGTCATAAAATGCGTCGGCAGATGTCTCGATTTGCAATTTCGAGCGGAAGGTCGGAGTCGCCCAGCGGTGACGGACCGGAGCCGGATTTCGATGACGAGAAAATGGAAGCCGCTATGATGCAGATGGCTGGCGAAGTTGAAGGGATGGATGAAGAAGACCCTCGCGCGATGGCCAAAGTGATGCGCAAGCTCATGGATACGACAGGTATGCGGATGGGCGAGGGAATGGAAGAAGCGATGCGCCGTATGGAAGCGGGGGAAGATCCTGACAAAGTCGAAGAAGAACTCGGCGATGTGCTCGACGGTGAAGATCCTTTTGCAACCGGCGAAAGTAAACTCAAAGGAATCCATCGCCGCATGACCGAATCTCCAAACGTCGATGAGGAAATTTACGACATGTGATTTTAGGCTGCAAACTTTAAACAAATTGCAGCAGCTAGTGTTCTTGTAAACAAACTACGCCAGTTTTTAACCCGCAGACCCATGGCTTCGATCACCGCTAGCTTGGCAGTATTCTAGACTTATAGTTTTCGCAGACCGCGCGTAAACTTTTCTAATGCTCGCGCGCGATGACTAAGTACCGATTTGACTGTCGCTCCCAGTTCGGCAAACGTCAAATGATATTCGGGAATTTCGAACATCGGGTCGTAGCCGAAACCGCCTTCACCGCGAAGAGATCGCAAGATGCGTCCGCAGCAGCGTCCCTCGGCCTCCAAGCAGATGCGCCCCGACGGATCGGACAAAGCTATTGTGCAAACATAATAAGCCGCACGCTGCACGCCGTCGAATTCGCCCATTTCATCCAGCAGTTTCGCGTTGTTCTTCGCGTCGGTCGCGTCCGGATCTGAATAACGGGCTGAGTATATGCCTGGCGCGTCTCCCAGTGCAGGAACACACAATCCGCTATCTTCGCCGATTGTCCACTCACCCAAGTGGATCGCTTGCTCGGTAGCTTTCAGCCGAGCGTTGTCAATAAACGTCGTACCCGTTTCGTCCACCGTCAGCGGTTTGTCAACTTCGGCCAATGAACGCAGTTCTATACCAAGTGGTTCGAGCAAACCTCGCAACTCTCCGCACTTCTTTTGGTTATGTGTTCCAAGTATCATCCGCTTCGGAAGAGCCATCGGTGCCTCAACGCTCACAAATAGGGTATTTCGAGATTCTTCTTCATGATCGCTGTTTCCGCTAATTCTTCAAGCCACTAGAACTAGTATAGTGCTAGCAGCAGCCTTACTCCTCGGTTTCCATTACCCGATCCAAGTGTTCTTTAACAATTCGAGACCACACTTGGTAGCCTTCGCGGTTTTGATGGAGTTTGTCTTCAACAAAGTACTTCTCAATCGGCATGCCAGCTTCATCGAGATAGGATTTTTCAGTTGCGATGAAATAGAGCGACTTTTCAGACTCGCAAACTTTAGCTAACTCTGCATTGGCATTGCGTATCTCGGACCAGACTTTGAACCTGGATGGAGTTGGCGTGACGGCGATCAGGAATATCGGCTGCGTTGGGTGAGTCTTTCGGACTTGACTGACTATATATCCAAATAGCCTCGCAACTTCCGCGGGGGATTTATCATCGGGCTTGCCCACGATGTCGTTACCCACAAAAACCACTAACGCCTTGAACTGATGGGGACTCACGATGCGATCTATGTAAACCGCTAGATCAGAAAACTTCGCGCCGCCATACCCTCGGTTAATGGTCTTACGCGGTGACAAATCAGAATCCAGGTCCGTCCAGCGACGGATGCTCGAACTACCAATAAACAAGATCGCATCCTTGGGATCAGGTTGGCTTCGATCTTTCTCTTCGAGTTTTACGATTTCCGCCTCCCACGCCTCGGTTGCCTTAACTCGGTATTGTGAAAGTGGATCTGTTTCTTTGGCTTTGTCTTGACCAACCGCCAGTACATGAAGTACGGTCACAAAGAATACGGCTACTAGCGTACGAATCATCGTTTACTCCCGAAAGTTAGCCCAAGGCGAGCGAGTGGGTTTCATTTTTTTCGTAAATTAGGCATGTGGCGACTTGACACGTTTCTAGGATGCTAACAAACAGTTCAAGCGACGTGCCGGCCGTTCCATCGAACTGATAGTTTAACTAAATCAACACTTGAATGGTTATTGCAAGAGCAATTACCGTTTGCACTCAATGGAAACAGACTATGAAGACACTCCTCACTTTTGGACTAGGTTTGGTTGCAATGCTCAGCGTTTCGGCTCTACGTGCCGAAGACAAACCTTCGAAAGAACTTACGATCGTCGAAGTTGCCGCCGGGAACAAGGACTTCTCGACCCTGGTTGCTGCGGTCAAGGCTGCTGGACTTGTGGAAACTCTGAGCGGCAAAGGCCCGTTCACTGTACTCGCCCCGACAAACGAAGCGTTCGCAAAGCTGCCCAAAGGCACCCTTGAGACCCTTTTGAAGCCAGAAAACAAAGACAAACTGGTCGCGATTTTGACCTACCATGTGATCCCTGCAAAAGCCATGGCTGCTGACGTCGTGAAGCTTGAGAAAGCAAAGACAGTGCAGGGTCAAGAAGTCAAGATCTCCGCTAAGACTGAAGGCGTGAAGATTAATGACGCAAAGGTTGTGAAAACCGATATCGAATGCAAGAACGGCGTGATCCACGTGATCGATGCAGTCCTGCTTCCAAAGGACTAATGCTTTGCATCACAGTTAATGCCCCAATAAAAAACTCCGGCCTCGAAAGTCGGAGTTTTTTTGCATTTGGGCTTTACTTTGGCATCGTCAAATTCAGGCGTGGCTGGTTGCATCAGAAACTTAACCTTACCACACCACCACACTTACGGCATCCAGCGGTCCAGTCTTGCTGCTAGAATGTCTAATGGCATGCATCCGTTTCTTAGCACTTGGTCATGGAACTTTGGCAAACTGAATCTATCACCCAGCCGTTGTTCGCAGCGCATTCGCAATTCGCTGATTTTCAATTGGCCGATTTTGTAAGAAAGTGCTTGAGCGGTATAAGCCATATAGCGTTCGATTTCGGCGACCGCGCCTTCTTCGCTAATGGGTTCGTTGTCCATCATATACTTCAGGGCTTCTTCACGCGTCCAGCCTTTCCAGTGCATGCCAACATCGACGACCAACCGAATCGCGCGGTGCATCTCATCACCTAAGGCCCCGATGCGTTGTTTGGGATCGGTATAAAGTCCCAGCTCTTTTCCCATCGACTCGCAGTAGAGCGCCCAGCCCTCGCCGTATGCTCCGTACCACAAGAATCTTGCAAACTTCGGCAGATCTTGGTTTTCTTGTTGCAATGAGATTTGATAATGATGTCCCGGAATGGCCTCGTGCAGGAACAACGACTCCATCCCGCTTGTGACATTGAACTGAGTCGCATCGGGGATGGGTGTGTAGAAGATTCCAGGTCGAGTGCCATCTTCGGAACCAGGCATGTACTCGGCGCTGGCGGTTTTCTCGCGAAAGGCTTCCGTCCGACGAATCTCAAAGGGAGTTTTAGGTCGATTCAAAAATGTAGCTTTCAGCTTCGGTTCCAGTTTGGCCTGAATCGCTGCGAACGACGCGATGACTTCTTCGGGTGTCTTGAATGGTTTGAACTGAGGAGCGGTGCGCAAGTGTTCAAAGAATTCGGGAAGGCTGCCTTCAAAGCCCATTCGAACTCGGACGGATTCCATTTCAATTCGAATTCTTGCAACCTCAGTTTCGCCTACACTGAAGATCTCGTCGGGCGTTAACGAAGTCGTGGTCCATCGACGCACCCAATACTGATACTGCAGTCGACCACTTTCCAACGATGAAATCCCCGCTGTCTCGCGAGTCTTGGGGGTGTACTGGTCGCGCAAGAACTCACCCATCCGGCGATAGGCGGGTATTACTTTCTCAACTATTTTCGATTTGAAAGCTGCTGTCAATCGCTCGCGGTCGAATGCGGGAAACGCAGCAGGCATCGCCTTAATCGGTCCGTAAAAAAGACTGTGTTCGGGATCTTTGCTTACGATCGTTGGGTCCAGTAGCTGTGTGACCATGCGTCCCACCAATGTTTTCGGAAGCACATAGTTGTCATGCATCCCCTCGCGAAAGCGTTCGATCGCCGCTGATGACCAAACGCTGAAACTGTCCATGCGTCTCAGCCAGTCGTCGTAGTCCTTGACCGTCTTAAATGGATGGCTGCCACTGCCACTGCCCATCTGCCCAAACGTCAGTGGCAGTCCGTCGAACTGATTGAAAGGAATTCGATCGAAGTTAAATGGAATCGCTTCTAGGCGGGAGTTCAGTTCGTACTCAAGAATCTCAGCCGATAGTTGTAAAGACTCGCTTGCGGGTTTGCGGTCAACGGATCGCAATCGCTCGAGCGTTTGTGTGTAAAATTGCTTCTTCTTGGCGACAAAGTCAGGTGAGATATCGATCTGTAGTTGATCGTTGTAGCGAGTATCACCGAATGCGGTCGCTTCCAGCGGAAATAGAATAAGGAACTGCTCGTGGTAGTCATCGAAGACTTTTCGCAGTGCATCGTCGCTAGATTGACCAAAACTGATACTCGCTGACAATGTGCAGAATAAGAACAAAAGAAACTTCCAACAACTCATATCGACTCCAGTAAACGTAGTTCGCAGCATGGCCCGATTTATTGCAGTCACTATTTTTATCCGAGAACGCATGCGAATCTATAGCCTATGAACAACTTATCCAATAGCAGTACGAATCAGCGTCTATTTGCTACCGAATCACCTGTGGCTTTGGTCACGGGCAGTGGCGTTGCTCGCGTCGGGCGTTGCATCGCAGAGCGATTTCGCGACGCGGGCTTTCGTATCGTTTTGCACGCGAACAAGTCCGTCGAAACTGCTGAACAGTTGGTTTCCCAGTGGCAACGGGAGGGTCAGTCCGCGTCGCTGGTCGTGGGCGATGTCAGTGATGAAGTGCAAGTGCGAAAGTGGCGTGAAGAGATCGCAAGCCGCTACGGGCGGCTTGATGTGCTTGTAAATTCGGCGGCCATTTGGGAACCAATTGCGCTTGAAGAGACAACAGCGGCGGACTTCCAGCACTTCTTCAACATCAACGCTCTGGGCACCGCCCTAACCAATCAGCACTTCGGTCTCATGATGACGCAACAGACACACGGCGGCGCCATTGTCAACATTGGCGACTGGTCCACAATTCGCCCATATCGCGATTTTGCGCCTTACTTTCCAAGTAAAGCCAGTGTTGTCAGCATCACGCAGTCGATGGCCGTAGAACTTGCTACTCGCAATCCGAATGTTCGTGTTAGCGCAGTTCTCCCAGGCCCGGTACTACTTGCAGAAGAGGTCAGTGAACAGCGCCGAGTGAGAATTATCCAGGAATGCTTGTTACAACGCGAAGGCACACCTGGGGATGTTGCCGATGCTGTGTTTTTCCTTGCCACGAGTCCATTCATTACTGGCGTCTGCTTGCCGGTCGACGGCGGCCGAACCATTTACGCCGGCCCATCTGCCGACCCTATTGCGCACCCAAGGAGTGGCGAGTAAGTGAGCGACCCGAACGATCGATTCGACGAATACGAAGGGCTCGATTTGACTTCGGAGCCACCGGCTTCCAAAGCCGATAATCCATCTGATAACTTATCGGCGGGCAGTGCTTCGGCGGGCAACGCAGGCGGCGGTTTAACGCATGTTCAAGTTCAATTTCGGTGCTGCAAAGTCTTCTGGCGTTTCCCCATTCCTGCAAACGTCTTGAGCGGTACGAAAGCGAGTTGGTTTGTGTATTGCCCGCGCTGTGGCAGCCAACTGCAATTGCCTTGAAGTTTCCTTTTATCGTGAAATGTAGCTTGGGACCATTGTTCCCGAGCGTACTCCAAAGTAATGCTTGTTGGTCAATCGAAAGGATATGAAGATTAAGGCTGCGACTTACCAAGATATCCCGCACTGCTTTGGTAATACCGACGACGACGCGACTGTGTGTCCGCTTTTTGGTCGTTCTGCTGCGACTTGAGATCGTCGAGGTTAGCGCCACACACTCGGCAGCCGACTGTGTCTAAGTGAAAATGAATGTACTTCTGTAGATTCTCGTCCATTGCTCCAAGAAGAAAGCTTCCCAGTTGCTGGCGCGAAGGGCACGTCAATCGATTGCGTCGCCAGATCTCTCCCAGCCCATGAACGCCAGCTTCACGCATACCTACCAGCGATATCAGACGCTCACGCAGCGGCTCGCTGCTCCGCAATTCGATCTCAACGCTGGCCATCAAATCGGCAGGTAGCAATTCATCCAGGTACGCCTGCAACTGTTGGTCTGTAAAAGCTTGCGCCATAAATCCACCGCTCCTGAAAAGTTTGCCAACTTCCTCCACTCCACTCTAGTCGATACGATATCGGGTGAGAAGAACAGTAACCCAGCGCAAGCCAAAAACCTCTGGAACCCACCAGTGATCGAAAAGTCCGCCGGGAGACCGAGGCCACCGCCGAGTCTTACTCGGACTCAACTCGTCGACGTCAATGTACTTATGAACGTTCACCCCTGCACGCAAGAAGCTGGGCAGGAGACTCGTTCTCACGCTCCATATTTTAGGTGGCCAAAACGAAAATAAAGATTACCCCTAAGGCAGAGCGATCCCGCGGAAAAAGGCTTCTTTTCAAATTGTCATCCTTATACCCACAGTGGACGAACTTCATTTACAATGTTCTCCATTCCCTCTCTCTCCCACCCTGGAAAAAGCCTGATGCGCGCTATAATCTCGATCCGACAGTTCACGTTTGCGGCTAGCGTGTTAGTCGCGCTTGCTTCAGCCTCATGCGCGAGTGCACAAGTTCAGAACCCTTCGAACTCTTATCCGTTGGGAAAAGATTCGCTCAAGCAAGTTGGCGTGCCCACCGGCGAAGTCACAAAGCACCAGTGGAATTCAAGCAAAGTTTACGAAGGTACCGAGCGCGATTACTGGGTGTATGTTCCAGCCCAGTATGACGGGAGCGAACCGGCTTGCGTCATGGTCTTTCAAGATGGACAAGGTTATGTCGCTGACGATGGACACAGTCGTGTTCCCACGGTTTTTGACAACCTAATCCATCAAAAAGCCATGCCGGTTACCATCGGTATTTTTATCAATCCAGGTGCCTTCCCTTCAGTCGATGGCAAGAAATCGCGAAGCAATCGCAGCTTTGAATACGATTCGCTGGGCGACACTTACGCGCGATTTTTACTTGAAGAAATC
>JANNNN010001132.1:0-5925 GCA_031398555.1 Planctomycetia bacterium
CATTCATCACTTCCCCAACCGCGAACGATTCAAGCACCGGTAGGCTACGAATCAGATAGTCCCAGTTCTCTTCATTAGGTTGTTGAGCCAACCCCAACGCGACCGCTTGACGACGCTCAGGAGATCGCAACCAAACCTGACGAAGATAGGCCATCGATTCCGCATCGCCGCTCTGCGACAACATGGCTACGATACCAGTCTTCAATCGCTTGTATTGTTCCGCTTCATAGCCAGCAACATCAATTTCCTGATCAAGCCGACGAAGTGTCTTTAAATCGGTGTCTGAAAGTTTGTCGGGATATCGATAAAGCGAGACGAGCGCCGCATTCGGCCACTTGGCTCCTTCAGACACAAAAATTCTAGCTTCTTCCAACGGCAGATCTTTGCAAATATCTTTTGTGACGTTCATAACGTACAGCGGTACACTGCTGCCACTATCGACAAGCTGCGTCTCTTCAAAGAACTTGACAAGCGAGAATCGTTCCGCCGGGGTCCAACTGTGTTTGAAAAATCTCAGGTGCATCGCTATGTTCATACGTTCTGAGAGGTCTGCATCAGTCTGCAGATAACTGATCGCATCATCAATAACGTCTTCGGCGTTCAAATAGGCCAAAATCCGAATCAACTCTCGATTCAGCAGTGGTTCGCCGATCGGAAACTCGGCACTTAACTTTGTGCGTAGATCGTTCAGTTCCTCCGCCTTTACTCCCCCCCGAGCAATTGCGACTTGAGTCACTCGCAACAGGTCCACAAAATTCCGGTCGCTGACAAAGCCGCCGAGCATGCGAAGAACACCCGCTAATACGGTCTTTCCGTTATCGTGCCTCGGTTCGGCAATCATCAGAGCAAGCCATGCTTGGATTTGAATTCGCTGATCATCGCTTTTCAGAAGCTCGTCACGCCACCGCGCAGTTGGCGTAATTTCAAGCAGGCGTCGTGCGGTAGCCGAAATGTATCGGTCATCACCTGAAAGCAGCGGAATCAAGTCGGCAATATCGGGTTCTGCGTTAGCTCGCAGCAAGGATTCAAGTGCTGCCAATTGAACGTTACGATCTGAATCTCGAACCAATTCCTTCAGTCGCGTCACGGCTAATTCTGAATCGCCGTGAAGACCCAACAGTTTGGCCGTTCGCAATCGTACCGCCTCGCTGGGTGAATCGGACAGCTTCACTAAAAGGTCGGGCTTTGGAGTTGGTCCAAACAACTGCATCAGTTCTAAAGCTCGAACACGATATTTGGCTGGGTTTTCATCGCTATACGCAACTCCGGCAATCATATCTCCCCAATTCGCGCCGAGTTCTTTCTTCAGCATTGCGATCGCCTGTCGAGCCCAAGCGGAATCGATTTGAGGTTGCTTGATCGCTTGAGATACGCCTTCACCTAGATCCTTGATCGTCGCAGGTACGTCGCCTTTCCACTTCACACGATAGATACCGCCTTTGGTTCCCCGACCGCCCGTGCAGAAATACATCGCGCCGTCTGGTCCGATTGCCAAGTCGGTGACGTTGAGCGGTTGTCCTTGGAGAAATACTTCTTGTTGAACTGCTTGGCCATCATCAGTCAGTTTGACGCTCAGAATCCGACCTTCAGACCAATCGGCTAAGAACAAACTCCCATGATAACGTTGGGGGAACATCACATGATCATAGACAGCAGCACCCGTTGGCGAGCCGCGTCCCGTTTCCAGAAGCGTTGGAGATCGGTCAAAGTAGTACGTAGGCCACTTCGCCCAACCGCTGCGCCAGCCGAACTCAGCTCCTTCTGTAACTTGAAAGAGACTTGTCGGACTATACCAAACGGAGCCGATGTCTGATTCCATGTCACTATCGTGAACGTAGAGATTTCCTTGCGCGCTGAACGCGATGTCATAGGCGTTGCGCAATCCACCGGCAACCAATTCCACTTTCGAACCGTCGATATCCATCCGAAACACAACACCCCCAGGAGCCTTGATCCCGTTCGCGTGTCCGCCTGGGTCCTCGTATCGCGGCAGATTGATATCGCCTTCATAGAATGCCTTCAATGTGCTGGTCGCTGCGTAAGGCTTATCGAGGCTGACATGGTTACCGAGCACGCAGTAGATTAAACCATCTGGCCCGAGAATTAGTGAGTGCGCCCCATGTTCACCCGACGTTCCTTTGAAACCGACAACCTTGCGAACGTCTTCCATGGCTCCATTGCGATCTTTGTCGACTAAACGATAGATGCCGCTGCCGTCAGGACCATCGCCTGTGACAAACACATCGCCGTTTAGAGGCAAGATGCCCTGGATGTTCTTTACTTCTTCGCAGTAAACTCGAGTCTTGTCGACTGAACCGTCCTTGTCGCTGTCATAGATCAATAGCAGCGGGCCGCCCTCTTGCGAAGCGACCATGTGCCCAAACTCGTTGAATGCCATGCAAATCAACGACCCAGTCACTTCGTTGCCGAGAATTTCATCGACTGAAAACTCTGGGCTGACCCTGAAGCGGGCGTGTTCGGAAACTTGCTTTTGTTCGACTTCCTCGCGACGATCCCAGGGTGGAGTTTCCCCCAGTGGTCCGAAAGCCTGAGCCGATTTCCAATTGCCGTCGTTATAAGTTGCACTCTGCCAACCTGGTACAACTTCTAAAGCGGTTCGCCACGAGTCATCAGTTGAAAAACTCAACCAATTCCCATCGACCGGCTTTACCAAAACGCGTGTAACTAGCGCGGCCGCGCCGGGGGCAACGTTTGTCGCGCGAACCGCGATCACATTGCGACCGCGGCCTAGCAAGCGCGTTATATCGTATTTTTCCATTTGACGAATCGATGAGCCTTGGCCAATCATTCGACCGTTGACGAACAGTTCATACTTGTCATCAGCCGTGATGGTTATAGTCGCTTCCTCAACACTCGACAGTTGCAAGGTCTTACGGAAGTAACAATCACCCTGAATCGCTTGACCACGCGGATGCTCAGGAGACCATATCCACTGCGCTTCTTGCGCGCGGGCGCCTGCTATGGGGATCAGTAAAACCGTCGCCCAAGCACATAGAGCCAGCGGTTTTACGGTGTTGAAAAAAACGCGGGTCACCGCTTGAGCAATCACACTATCGATCCATCGGTCTTGTCTTGTAGATGACACGATCCGTTCCTCTGGGCTAAACTTACTTCGTGCAAATTTGCACACGCTCAGACCAATAGCAGTTTGCAGACTCCCTCGTCAATGTGAACTTCGACTTCGCTTTGAGCATCGTTAATGCAAGCAAACCGATTTTGGTGCTACGGTTAGGACGATGACGACGTAGCTGGTTTCATCAGGAACCGGTCCCCGTAAAGTTCACTTTTTGCAATCTTATGCTATCGACCCCCCCAATAAATCTAAAGGCGAAGCGATGAATTTCAGATGCGTGTTGACATCACTCTACTTTCTGACGAACGTGTATGCGTTCGGCGGAGGGGTAATGCAAGGCGCGATGAACTACCCCGCGTGGAAGCTTAGTGAGCCTGCCGATTTCCCTGCATTCCACAAGTCCATCAATTGGCGAATTTTCCTGTTCTTTGTTCCCGTCTTCTTCCTCAGCGTCCCGATCAGTATCTTGATGATCTGGATTGTGCAGTGATCGGATTCGGGGGATTCAAGAAGACGAACTATCTCGCGGTATCGACACAACTTGGACAAGCAGCGTTCGCGACTGAAGGTCCAGATTCGTCGCTTGATGCATATGACCATGCCTGGCTTCGCCGACTTGTTCGAGGATGACAAGTTGTTTCACAACTCGATCGCTATGCCGATTGCACTCAAGTTCACTTCACCCGAAGCGATTGACCAAGCTGGGATACGTGGCATCGAAAGTCATTTGATTGCCACGCAGGTGCGATATCAATCACGGACGATCGAACGCATCGTGGCTTGGTCGGGTTTATCAAAAGCGCCGTCGGCTCACCTGGGTTCTTTGTCTCCGGGTGAGGGGTCTAAAAACCTAAAACCTCTCGTCGTCCTAGAATCCACGACATACCCTGGAACTACTGACGAAGACCTACGAACTGCACTGGAATCCGACTCTGGCTTAACTGCCGGAATCGATTTCCACTTAGCCTTCTCCCCTGAACGCGACTCCCGGTGTAGCGTTTGGTCGCTGGGGGGGCAATCACTGGTAGGATGGGACCATTTGTCCCGTCCGTGATGTTTTGGGTTTGTTGGTCAAACGTGCTTGGTTGCTCGGGACAAATGGTCCCAAGCTACTTCTCGCTACCAATAGTCCCAAGCTACATGTCCATAAGCAGGCTACGATCGGGGCTAGTAGGATGATATAGTCATTCGACCAATGCGAGGCGTCGTGGATCGAGAGTAGAGCGAGTGGATTCGATGCATAGCAGAGCAGTACTAAACCAAGCGTCGCGGTGCGAATCTGTATCCAAATCTTTGGGTTGATCAAACCAACAATCAGGGCGGCAACTAATATCGCCAAGTGATGACCAGCGTACGCGGGGTAGTTCAAAATCACAAACGACCAGTTCCAAAGAGTATACCCGACGATCCAAGGCCTTGATAAATCAAAGTGTAAATCGCGGAATCCACTGGCCCCCTCCACTCGCACTCCAGCTTCGCCAAGTGGTATCGATAGGATTAGCGCTATCGCAGCCAACACGTTGATCAAGTGTTCAGGTCCTGCATGCAGCAGATCAACCGTCATCGCTTCGCCAATGTTGATGACGAGTATCCAAGGCACCACGCTGCGGAATATTCCTATCCGTCCGGCGCTGGTAAATCTCAACCATCCAGCCCAACATAGTCCACCAAAGACACTGAACATTTTGATCCACCAAAAGACATCAAGGTCGCTGACCCAGGCCCAAACTGGTGTCAGGGCGACTGGGATTACCCCAAACACTAACCACACGGGGAAAAGCCGGCAGCGGCGACCGCACTCGTGAAAGACCACATACAGAGCGGTCAAAACGGTAATTAAAAGTACTTCGCACATGACACCGTCTCCGCGAAAAAACCAACGTCAGTCGTCAGTGTTGACTCACCGACTGCATGGTTAACTAAGCGAGGATGTGCGGAATTTGTTACGAGACGGAACGTCACTAGGTAGCTGGTTTCGTTAGAAACCGGAATGCGAAGTAAGGGGTCGATGGAAATTCGACAGGTTACTTACGAAACCAACTACGGCTCGGAATTTGAAATTAGCTATGCTGCTCTTTCGCTATTGCGGTGGTAGGACGGGACAAATGGTCCCATCCTACGTCGTGCCGCGGTTCGGTAAATTGGTTATACTGCTGCACCGAAAACCAAAATTGCACTTATTCTGGAGAACTGAAATGGATGCACAGACTGCGATTCGCAACGTACTAGCGACTGGTGAAATGATCGGTATGGCTTACCTTGGTGACTTGACCGATGCGGAGCTGATGCAACGCCCGCATGCGAAGTGCAATCATCTCAATTGGCAAGTCGGTCACTTGATCGCTTCCGAAAACGGACTTGTCGGAACGGCTTGGCCGATGCCAAGTTTGCCTGAGGGATTTAAAGAAAAATACGCCAAAGAGACCGCTTCGAGCGACGACCCGAGCCAGTTTGCGACTAAAGAAGAGTTGATGTCAGTTTACAAGACGCAACGCGCCGCAACGCTTGAGATCTTGACGAAAGTTACTGCGGAAGACTTGGATCAGCCGAGCGGTGTTGACTATGCTCCGACGCGCGGACAATTGATTTCGCTCAACGGCGAGCATTGGTTGATGCATGCTGGCCAGTGGGTAATCGTCCGCCGTCAGAACAACAAGCCAGTACTTATCTAGGCTGGATTTCGTGGGTCGCTCCTTCGATAGCTAATAGCTGCCAAACCAACGATTGTTACTGCGGATGACGAAGTATAAGTCGGGCTACGAAAACATCCCCCAACCTCGGGAAGCTTGGTTGTGGAACAGGTCCGCGCTCGAGGCTTGGCAACTTTCTCG
>JANNNN010001151.1:0-7771 GCA_031398555.1 Planctomycetia bacterium
AGTTCTGCTGCACTGTAGTTTCAAGTGATCCTGCAGCAGATGCCAATTCGAGTTCGGCGAGCAAATCGGTGAGCCAATTGGCAATTGTCTTTCGATCGTCTAGCTGAATCTCTAAGCTGTTCAAGTCAGCTCGGTTGGAAAACTGTTGAGTGGCTTCGCTAAGACTGGTGCCTGGCAGGATAAGTGGTCGTTCACCGTCGCGCCGCGCGTTTTGCAACGCTGCATCGACCAGTGAAGGCCAACTCGGAAACTTGCCTCCATGGCGGCCGAGCTGAGAACTTACTAGGCTTACAAATCGCTCCTTGCTAGAAAAATTAGTGCTTGCAGAAAAATAGAATCGTCGTCCAAGCCACTCATCGACTGCCTCCGATTGCGCTCGCGGCCAGCGAAGATGCAATGCGAGGCCGGCTTGCGTTAGCTGCTGCAACAATTGCCGCGACAAAGCGGACAGATTCCGATTCAAATCGTCAGCTAGATCAAGGGCCAGCAGAGAACGAAATAGACATCTTTCATCAACCAGCTTCTCTTGAATGGCGAGCAGATTGAC
Source organism: Planctomycetia bacterium (assembly GCA_031398555.1). Classification (GTDB taxonomy): domain Bacteria; phylum Planctomycetota; class Planctomycetia; order Pirellulales; family Pirellulaceae; genus Aureliella. Next base: position 548 of record JANNNN010001151.1, read on the forward strand.
GTCTGTCGCGTGGCACCAGCCTCTTGCCGAAATAGTTTCCCAGAAAATTGCGAGTAACGGATCGATTTGTTTTGGGGCTGGATGCATCCGAACCCTCCATTACCAACGTCCGTTAGACTGGACAGGAAAACTGATGACAGGAAAATTTGCAATTCAAAAATTTGATTTCGGGCCAAGCATGATAGGCAAACGCGTTAAGCACCAAGAATTTTCCCGTCAAACATTTTCCTGTCAAATAGGTTTTTGCTGTTCAAAATCACCGCGGGTTTTCAATATGAGCCAGCACGAGTGCGAGGTCGGCCGGGGTGATTCCACTGATGCGACTGGCTTGATCGAGACTGGCGGGGCGGACTTTGGTTAACTTCTGCTTGGCTTCAATCCGAAGGCCTGTAATACGTTCATAGTCAAAGCGTTCCGGAATACGCTTTTCGGACAAACGACGTTGACGCTGCACTTGGACTTCTTGCCGCGCAACGTAGCCTTCATACTTCACATCCCAAAGTACTTGATCCGCAACTTCGGGCGAACAAGTCTGCAGCTCTGGCACTAATGCAGAGATTTCTGGCCAGCCGACGTCGCTGCGTTTGAGGTATTTCGTGCCGGCTACATTTTCAACCCGAGCTGATTCCAAGTTAGCAAGGGCAGCATCGATCGCTAGCTCCTTCAAGTCTAAACGATCGATACGATTCGAGCTCACTAAGCCGCATTCTTGTCCGATTCGAGTCAACCGACGATCCGCATTGTCCTGCCGCAGCAACAATCGATACTCGGCGCGACTGGTGAACATGCGGTACGGTTCATCGACGCCACGAGTCACCAAATCATCAATCAACACACCGATGTAGGCTTGATCGCGAGTCAACACCATCGGCGGTTTCCTAGCCAACTTGAGCGCTGCATTCGCGCCAGCGATCAAGCCTTGCGCGCCAGCTTCTTCATAACCAGTGGTTCCATTGATTTGACCTGCAAAGAAAAGGCCACTGACAAGCTTGCTTTCGAGTGTCGGCTGCAATTGTTCAGGCGGACAGAAATCGTATTCGACGGCATAACCATAACGCATGATCTGAGCGTTCTCGAGCCCTGGAATGAATTTGAGCATCGCATCTTGGACATCGCGCGGCAGACTCGTCGAGATTCCGTTAACGTAAATCTCGGCTGTCTCGCGTCCTTCCGGCTCTAAGAACAACTGATGCCGATCCTTATCAGCAAAGCGAACGATCTTATCTTCAATCGATGGGCAGTAACGTGGACCTCGCGATTGAATCTGCCCGCTGTACATCGGCGCCCGATGTAAGTTAGCTCGAATCAAATCATGAACGGCTTCGCACGTATAAGTGATATAGCACGGTACTTGCGGACCGGGCAGCGACTCGGTCAAGTAAGAAAACGGAACTGGATCGTCGTCACCCGGTTGTAGTTCGGTGGCTGTAAAATCGATCGTGCGAGCGTTCAAACGCGGAGGGGTGCCGGTCTTGAATCGCTCGAGTTGAAGGCCTAGTCGATCCAACGCGCCGCTGATACCTGCTGAGGTCCCCTCCCCTCCTCTGCCCCCAGGCGTCTTGGCTTCGCCGGTGTGCATGATGGCTTGCAAGAACGTGCCGGTAGTAAGGACAACTGCGTCGGCAAGATAAGTGGCTCCGCCGCGAACTTGGATACCGCGAATCTGTTGCCGATCATCGACTCGCTCGACGATCAGATCTTCGACTAACTCTTGGACCAAACTAAGGCCTGGGTAGTATTCGATCGCGTTCTTGATGAATAGCTGATAACCACGTTTGTCAGCTTGAGCGCGGGGACTATGCATCGCCGGTCCCTTGCGGCGGTTAAGCATTCGAAACTGAATGCCCGTCGCATCAATAGCTTGGCCCATCAGGCCGCCGAGCGCATCGATTTCGCGAACAATCTGACCTTTTGCTACGCCACCGATTGCCGGATTGCAACTCATCTGCCCGACTGTGTCCAAGTTACCGGTTAGCAAAACTACTTTCGCTCCAGCCCGCGCGGCAGCAGCGGCGGCTTCGGTTCCAGCATGGCCCGCGCCGACAACAATCACATCAAACTGGTAACTTCGATCAGTCATAAAATCCGGCAACAAGGCTAGCAAATTGGTTTAAGAAGTTGGTTGGGCGGGCCAGTCGTACATTTTACTTAAGCAATTCATTCAGTACGACCGAATCAATAGCTACAGCGTGGAAGCTATTCCTGCGCACTGAGAATACCCTATCTTGACGCAGGGACCAGTGGTTGAGTGTTGCTAAAACGCGTCGTTGCAGGCGTGTCCTTCTTGGGTTGAACTAGCATGATGCATCCAAAACCGACTTTTTTGAACAGGAAAGCCCGACGAGCTTGGCTAGTCGGCTCGCTTGCGCTTGCACTGTGCAGCGGTTCGATAGTTCCTCAGTCGACCTGCGCGCAAGCCCCTGACAACTCTGCCGAAACGATGTACTTTCCGCATTCGCAGTTCAAGATTCCGTTCAACGTAGACGCGCGGGGCACTCAACCAACTCAAGTCCAATTGTGGGTTTCGACCGACCAAGGGGCTTCTTGGCAGATGCAAGGGACCGCGAACTCAAGTCAAAAGCACTTTGATTTTCGGGCTGCTGCCGAAGGCCTCTATTTGTTCTCCGTCCAAACATTGGATGAAAACGGTAAGGCTTTTCCGAGCCCACAACCACCCATGCGGATCCTGATCGATACCACTAAACCGCAGGTTGCATTGCGATCGGACGTAAATTCAAGCGGCCAAATTGTAGTCGACATTCGAATCAATGAACAACATCTAAAAACCGACTCGGTGAAATTGCGTTACCGCACCGACCAGGGCACGGAGTGGCAAGAGGTTATAGTTACCAATATTGTTGCGGCGGGTCAGATCTACGAAGGTCAAATCATTCTTGAGCTCAAGAATTGTCGCGAAGTTGGCTTTGTGGTGACTGTAGCCGATGAAGCAACGAACATTGGTGAAGCTTCAACGCAATACGTTATGCCTCGCACGGCTGCAGCGCCGCAGGATATCAAGCTAGCCAGCCAACGCAATGGCTCCGGCGACTCCACAGCGCAGAGTGGGTTGACGCCGACTCCAGGTGCAATTGCTTGGCCAACTCCATCGATCGTAACAAGCCAACCGCCGAAGCAGGTAACGCAGCACCCGCCCTATGCAACTGCACCATTAGCGTCCCACGCCCCGCGTGGTGGAACTCCTCCAAACTTAGGTGCGCTTGGTTCAACGCAGCCGCCTCAGCAAGGTGGGTGGTCGGTCAGTGGACAACTAGCCAGCGGTGGTGGCTTGAGTCTCAACCCGCCTCAGAGTGTCGCAACGATCGCGCCAATCTCGCCTGTCACAGGTGCAGAATCGCAACCAAACGCGTTACTGTCGCCGAGTGGAAGTGCAACTGAAGAGTTGCCAGCGCCGCGGCCCGAAGGAAACTTGCCGACAAAACCGATGCAACCTCAGTTCGTTGACAAGCAGGTTTCTCCCGCACAATTGAACTCTACCCCTGCTCGCGAGCCATTGCCAGCCCAAGAACCGCTGGCGAATCGTTCGCCGCAGAGCATAGGCACTTTTGAAAACGAAATGGATCGCTCGCCTGTAGGGCAAGCTTTTCATTGCAATTCTCGGTCATTTAGTCTCGACTACTCGCTCAACGCCGCGGCCGGAAGCGCACTAGCTGATGTGGAACTTTGGGGAACCGAAGATGGTGGCAGCACTTGGCAGAAATGGGGTTCGGACCCAGATCGTCAAAGTCCTTTCGATGTCCAAGTCGCCAACGATGGGTTGTTCGGTTTCCGTATGGTGATCGTAAGTCAGAATGGCAAGGTGAGCAACCGTCCGAAGCATGGCGATAGCGCGGATGCATGGATCAAGGTCGATTTGGCTCAGCCAAGTGCAAAAATCACTCGCGCGGTCTATGGGGACGGGCACGAAGCGGGGATGCTCGTCATCGACTATACCTGTACCGATGACAACCTTCACGAGCGACCGATCACGTTGTCTTACAGCGAGACTCAAAATGGTCCCTGGGTCACTGTTGCGAGTGGCCTGAAGAACACCGGAATTTACCTATGGAAGGCCGATTCGAATCTGCCCGAGAACATTTTTTTGAAGTTGGAATCGGTTGATAAAGCCGGCAATATCGGGACACATACGCTCGACCTGCCAATCAATGTGCGGGGACTATCGCCCCGCGGTCGAATTCAAGGCTTCCGGCCGATTACTCATCCTGATTGAATTTTACCGTAGCCTAGGCTTCTTCGGTTTCCCAAAACCGTTCTCGGGAACGGTCTCACTTCCTAAGGCTCGGGCAATCGAACTTAGGTTGTGGTCCATCATGCCGATGTACGACCCTTCGTAAGTGCCCGAATCTCCCATCGCGTCGGAATACAACTCGGCAGCGATTGTCACGTTGTGACCGCGATTCTTCGCGCCCAACAATAACGACTCGATGCTCTCCTTCGGAACGCTGCTCTCGACGAACACCGCTTTGACCTTTCGCTCAACCAGCATATCAACGAGTATGTTCATGCGTTGCAAACCAGCTTCCGACTCGGTGCTGATGCCTTGTATTGCCTCGACTTCGATTCCGTAGGCTCGGCCGAAGTATCGAAACGCGTCGTGCGACGTAACCAGCACGCGTTGATCTTTTGGGATACTAGCGATCTGTTGAACGCCGTATTGATGGAGCGCGTCAAGCTTCGCCCGCAGGTCTCGAGTTCGCTTTACATAGTCTTCTTTGTGAGCAGGATCGTACTCGCACAATTCATCGCCAATAACTTGTGCTACGTCGCTCCACAAACTGACATCCATCCAAACGTGTGGATCTGGATGTTCGTGTCCACTTGCGGTATTCCCAAATCGTTCCGCACTTAAGCGTTCGGCCACTGCTACGCTGCGTTTCTTCTCCGACAATCGCTGAAGTGTTTCAGCCATTTTGCCTTCCAGATACAACCCGTTAAAAAAAACGATGTCGGCTTTCATAAGCGATGTTACATCGTCGCGAGTTGGTTTGTAGAGGTGGGGATCCACGCCTGATCCCAATAGCTGAGTTACTTCCAATTGCTCGCCGCCAATATCTCTGATTAAGTCAGCGACCATCCCCACCGTAACGGTTGCTCGAATGGGGTATTTGCCTTCGTACTGGCCGGTGAAGCTCGACTGTTTTTTTGGGGATTGCTTTGAATCACCGCACCCACAAACAGTGAATAGACTTATCGCTGCTATCGCTGATAACAAAAAACTACGCATTGTTGATTCTACTTTTGTGAGCCGGCAGCGCTAGCTGCGGGCATCGGAGAGTTGTTCGTATTATGAAAGTTATTTAGACCGATGTCGATACAACCCAGCTTGCAAGGCACTGGATAGTAAACCTAACCCGTGGGCCAATCCCTTCGGCACCCGCGCTAGCGCCGTCGGCTCACAAGACCAAATTCAACGCATTCACTGGTCCTCAATCAGTTCGAATGCGCAAGCCGACCCAGGTATTCATCAGCCTCGGTTTCGAAAACTTCATCAGCCAGTAACTCGAGGGGCGAATAATTCGGATGGCGTGAAACTTTATACGGATCGTTGCGACGTGTGTTGTAACAGCAGATCAATGACCAGCGAGGATTGGGGCTGGTGTTTTGATCCGAACGATGCAACAAGTTCCCGTGAAAGAACAAGCCATCACCGGGTTCCATTTCTACATATTCAAGTGGCAGTCGAGCCAGTGCTGCCTCAACGCGCTCCGGATCAGCTCCGGTTTGTCCGCCGATCTTCATATGATTCATTCGGCCGAAGTGATGCGAACCAGGCAGCACTTGCAGACAGCCATTCTCGCGGGTCGCGCGATCGACGGCGATAAAGCAACTTCCCATGTCGGGATACAAGCAACCAAAGTCGTACCAATAACCGTAGTCCTGATGCCACTCCCATGCACCGCCGACATATGGTTCCTTGAGCATCATTTTGTGGTGATAGTGGTAGACTTCATCACCCAGCAGCGTCGCCATGTTGTTGGCCACGCGGCGTGAACGAACGACCGCGGCATAAAGGTTGTCTTCCAAATCGTTGCTGAGTGCGAGCGTCGTTTGGCCACCTTTCGCATCCGAGCGGGTGGTGGCTCGAGCGGCAATCTGCTGGTCGGCGCGCGCATAGCGGCTCAGCATGCTGATTTCATTTCCAGAAAACAGGCTGCGAACCAGTATGAAACCTTGGTCATTGAATTCACGTTGTGATTCTGGAGTTGCGCTGAAGAAATTCATATCGCTCGTTATCCCGCTAGAGTCCGTTGACCAGTTTGCCTGCTTTCTATTAGCTTGAGCTTAAGCTCGATGAGCCGGATTGGCAACGAGCGGGGAAAGTTAAGACGGCCGACTGACGCTGGCAGCGTCGGCCACGTGGCGGACGCTGCCAGCGTCCGCAACCAATTCCCGAGAAAACCGCTCTACCAGCCTGCTGCTACAATAAATAGACTGACTCTAAATAGCTTCGAAGGACGAAACGATGAAAATACTCCTCTCTTCTGTGTTCGCTATGGCGTTTGGCGCCTGCTTGGGTGCGACACTAACCTGCGTTGCTGACGACACTATCAAGATCCAGATCCAGGAATTGCCGGTTCAATTGCAAGTCGGTTACGCGGTTCGAGCGATCGATATCAACGCTGACGGGCGACTGGATGTAGCGATTGTCGACAGCAAACGCGTGCTATGGCTGGAGAACCCAACCTGGGCCGCGCACGTCATTTATGAAACACCAGAGGCCAAGTTCGACAACGTGTGTTTCGCGCCTCATGACATCAACGGCGACGGCCGAGTCGATTTGGCGCTGGGTGCCGATTGGCAGGCCAACAACTCTGACTCAGGCGGTTCGATCGGTTGGCTGGAACACACAGCGTCTGGCCCTTGGAAGTATCGTGAGATCGCCACTGAACCGACTGCACATCGCATGAATTGGGTCGACATCACTGGCAATGGTAAGCCTCAACTTGTCGTCGCGCCTCTCAAGGGACGAGGTTCTCGAGCTCCTGGATTTGAACAGACTCCGCTGCGCCTGCTGGCCTTCGAGCCCGGCGGCAAGCCGACTGAAGAGACGTGGGGACGAAATGTCCTGACAGACCAATTGCATGTGATGCACAACTTTGAAGTCACTGATTTGGATGGCGACGGCAAATCCGATCTGATCACGGCCAGTTACGAAGGTGTCAATTGGCTTCGATTCAATAACTCTGGTGCAGCTCCTGACAAGGT
>JANNNN010001168.1:0-13855 GCA_031398555.1 Planctomycetia bacterium
CTTCAGTGCGACTTCTTTGCCAGCATCATTAACCGCAAAGTAAACTTCGCCAAAGCCGCCCGCGCCCACTCCGCGCTTGATCGTAAAGCCATCTAACGGTTTGTCACCGTTTCCAAATGCAAACTTCATGGCTTTCCCCTGTTCTTGGGCGGGCGCGACTGTCGCATTGGGTTCGTTTTTTTTATTTCGCAGGAGTTGGATCATGACTGGCTCGATCCTCAATTAGACAGCAACAAAATCGTTTTGACGACAACTTGGGTTAGTTAGGATTCGTTCTGGCATCATGAATATTGGCCCGAAAGCAATCGGTGTAAGGCGCGATTTATAATTTTATCGATCGTCCTACTCCACACTGAGGGAAAAATCCTCGCCACGGATTCGCATACCCGCCGTGATGGGAATCTGCCCCTGAGTCTTTTTTCCATTCACATCCACTTCAGCCAGCGTTCTAAAACACCACCCTTCGCCGTGTCGGAACATCAACAATTCATTTTTCCAGGCAGTGCATTTTACGTGGCTGCCGGGGTTTGGTCCGATGACGCATGAGTCAGCTAGCAGCAGCACGCCATCAACGTTCGGTTTCCATTTGTTCAAGCTCAGCAGGTCAAGCCGAGCTGTAGCGCTGAGCGGATTGGGTTTTGAAAAACCGACTCGGACGCGACCGAGCTGCAGGACTGCCTTGTTTGCAAGGATTTGAGCACGCTCGACGGGCGAATCATTCAGACACATCGCCTGCAGCGGCTGGAGCAGGTAGTCACTGCCGCTGCGCCGGATCGCTGCCGCTTGGCGACTTAGATCGCCCACGATTCCGAGGTCGGCGACACTGCCGCCGATAGCCTGGCCGATCAGTATTTCGTCCTGATCACAGCACAGAAAGCCACCTACTCCATCGATCCACAGGATACGCTGCGGCCGACTCGCCGTATCCGAGAGCATCTGTTTTGTGTTCTTTCCGATTCCTGCTTGGGCTTGAATGTTAGCCGCTTGCGTGCTGCGAGTTAGAGCGGAGTAGTGCTTCATGTTTGATCCTCGCAATCCAATTGAACTGTTTGCAGGTCGTGACGTGCCGCTGACAAAGTCCATTGTAGTCTTCGCCAAGCGATCGAGAATATTTGCAAGAAGTAGCTAGAAGCTAAAAATTCGGATCCAGGAATTGCACGCTCAGCGCGTCGGGTAATGGGTTTCGCCAGAAACCGGATGCGAAGTAAAAGGTACCTGCAAAACACCGGTTTCTAACGCACCCAGCTACATCTGCCCAAAAACAAAACCGGGCACCAACGGTCGTAGGTCGTCGACGTCAGTGCCCGGAATTTTTGCGAATCACAAGTTTTTGAAGGAAATCAGCTCTAAGCTTACAAGCCTTGTGCACTCACCAGGGACTCGACTTCAGCCCGGCCTGCACCGAAGTAATCCGCGATTTCTTCCAGTAGGTTCTCTGAGGAAGGTTCGTCGAGCTGAATCGTACCATCGAGGGCCCCTTCGCTAACGCTCATCCGTTCCGCGACATCGATCCGCGTGCGGATATCGTCTAGCAACTGACGGGTGCTGCTCAGGTGGCTGTCGTCGATTGACACAGGACTTGTGGTCTGCGCGACTTCGACCATGGTAACGCGAGCTTGCAGGTTTTCCACTTCGACTTCCAATTCACGCTTGGCGGTGAGCATTCCATCTAGCTTGCGTCGAGCGGCTTCGAGGTTCTTTTCCCGAGCTGCCAGAACTTGGTTCAGTTTTCCCGTCGTTTCTTCATGAACCTGGAACTGCTTAAAGCGATTCGACAAATCCTCTTTGACTTGAACTTGTGAATAGTTGCGACCGGCATAGACGAACTTGACTGATCCGCTTTCAAGATCACCCTTGAGACGCATGATGTCGCTGCGACTCTTTACAAGTTGGTTTTCTTTGGTCTTAATCTCAGACGCTAGACGCTGGACTCCGACTTCTTCACGAGCAACAACCTGCAAGTTCTTGGCGATTTCTGGCTTTAGATCTTCGATCATCTGCCGAGCTCGTTTGATTTCCCAGTCGATTGGCACGCTGTCGCGAACGGTGTCGCTAGCGGTGCGTATACCACACTTCATGTAGCTCCAAGCTCCGGTACCCGCGAAGGCAATGGTGCTGCCAACGCCGATTGCTGAAAGGATCAAAATCTTCTTTAACATAACCCTATCCTCCGACACATTTGAATTGACCTGAGCCAAATTCTCATCCGCGAAAACCGACTCAAAACTTGTGATTTGCTTGAGGACCAGCGTCCCGTGGCCGACTCTTCGGTCGACCCTGCCTCTCAGAGCCTTGCTGTCCATGGGGAGTTATTCGTGCGAGGAAGGAGAGTTATTGGCTGTCCGAAGAATTTTTATGGAAAAATCGCTGGAGTCCGCCAAAAGCTGCGTTTAGCGCTATTTCTGGCTTGAGTCGCTGCGTTTTTTTCCGGTTTCACCGGTTTCTTACAAAACCAGCTACTCCAACGGCGGTTCTTGTGGAGTGCTTCTGTTATCAAGCTCCGACTGTGTGTATTATTGGATGCGTAGGATTTCTAGCTGAAATACACTTTCGGCAAGGTGTCGCCAGTCGTTCTGCCTTTGGGAGATTTCCATGTTCCGTTCAAGTTACTCTCGAAAAGCCATCAACGCATGCCTTTGCGTAGCTTTGCTTTCCGCATCAGCGATCGCACAGCCCGCCAAGTTGAAGTGGACGGACAATACCGAGAAGACCACGATCGACGCTGAATTTGTGCGTGTCTCCGATGGCGCAGTGGTGCTCAAGAAGGACGGCAAGGAGATTTCCGTTCCACTCGGCAAGCTCAGCATGGCCAGTCACTTGCAGGCTCTCAAATTGGCCAAGCCCGAGGCGTTCGCCAAAGCACCTCCTAAAGCTGTCATCGGCATCGAGCAAACGGCCCAAAGCACCAAGTTACTTAACGAGTCACCGTTTAAAGACAATCAAACGGTTGAAGAGTTTCTAAATACTCTGACATCTGAGTTGGAAGCTGGCAACGCAACTGCGGCTTGGCATGCCCTAACCCCTGAAATGCAAGCCGACGTTGAAGACATCGTCGTTGCAGCCGTTGAAGCAGGCGGAAAGGGAATGCTAGTTCAAATTCGGACTTTAATGAAACATACAGCCACCATTGTCCATGAAAAAAAGCGTTTGATCTTTGATAGCCCATTAGTTTCCGCAAACCCGCAAGTTGCAAAAACAATACAGCAGTCATGGCCACAAATCGAAATCTTCGCGGACGCTTTGACAGACAAACCCAACTGGGATTCCGCGAACTTCAAGTCGGGCAACGTTGGTCCATGGTTGGCAGCGCTTACCGCAAAACTCGGAAGTGCGGCTGTAAAAATGAGTGCTCTGGCAGCGAAAGCGGGAACGCCAGGAACTGATATCAAGAAAGCAATGGCTTATAAAGTTATTTCGCAATCTGGCGATACAGCTGTGATCCAGTTTCTTGACGCTGGCCAACCCGTAATGAATCCTCAAACTCACCAAATGACGCAACCTAAACCACCTGGACCTATGGAAATGGTCCGAGTGTCAGGAAAGTGGCTTCCCAAAATCGTGGTCAACAATTGGAAGGACACTGTTGAATCGGCCAAAAGTCAATTGGACTTGGTGATGCCGAGATTATCTGCACTTTTAGCTACAGTGGCAATCCCTGTGACGAGTTCGCTTGCCAATGCTAAAACGCAACAAGAGTTCGACATGGCCCTTCAACAGATCATGTCAACAATTCCAAATATGGGAGGAGCTGGCGGCGGAAATGGAATGGCCGGAATGCCAGGTGGCAACTTTGGAAGTGGACAGTCGAGCGGTCAGTTCGGTGGCCAGTCTATGCAGTCCGATCGTGGAATCATGCAGTCCGGTGGCAGTGCACCTATGCAATCCGGTGGTGATGCACCGATGCAGTCTAGTGGTGGTGGGCCCAGCGGAGGGAAAGCGGCACTGAATAGCCGATGATGCCAGATGCGACCATTAGAATCTCACCGCTTCGGCACAGGTTGTAGCATGGAAGGCACCGCACGATGCGGATCATAGTAATGGGAACGGGACCCTTTGCCGTCCCGACCTGCAAGCAACTGTTGGCCAAAGGGCATGAAATCCCGCTCGTAGTCGTAAGGCCTTTGGTTGATCCGACGGCCAAGAAGTTGCCGCCGACGCCTGTCCGCGACTGGGCCAAGGAAAACTTATTGCCGATCTTTGAACCGCAGAGTATCAATGATCCGGTCGCGATCTCTGAGCTAGAAAAATACGCACCTGAATTGTTCTTTGTTTGCGACTACGGACAAATTCTAGCCAAAGCGTGCCTCAGCGTTCCGCGACTCGGAGGCATCAACTTGCATGGTTCCCTGTTGCCACGACATCGCGGAGCGGCGCCAGTGCAGTGGGCACTGCTGCGCGGCGATTCGGAAGCGGGCGTGAGCGTGATTCACATGACTCCTCGGCTCGACGGCGGGCCGGTTCTCACAATTGCTTCGACCAAAATCCTGCCCGACGAAAACGCCGGACAGCTCGAGCCTCGCTTGGCTGAGCTAGGTGTCGAAGCGAGCCTCCAAGCCATCGAGCAGTTGTCGCATTGGGACGGCGAGTCCGACATTGGGATCTCGCAAACAAACGAAAGTGTCACCAAAGCCCCTCGCTTTGCAAAGTCGCAGGGACAGCTCGACTTTAGATCCTCCGCCGAATATTTAGTGCGACTGATTCGCGCTCTGCAGCCTTGGCCAGGGACGTTTGCAGAACTTCAATTTCCCGATGGCAAGCAAGTTCGTTTGTTAGCTCGCGCGGCCCGCGCAGTCGATCACAACAGTGGACGCCAGCCCGGCGAAGTTTGGCCGTGCATCACGCAGGAACTAGGACTCGATTGGCCGGCCCCCTGGCAGCGTGTACTTGCCGTCGCCACTGGAGCCGGAACACTATTAATCGCTCGGCTGCAACCTGCCAGCAAGCGTGAAATGGATGCCGATGAGTTCTTGCGCGGCCACTCCCTGTTAAAGGATGTTCAATTCATACTGCCAGAAACAGTGCTAAGCGAGCTGAAGTGAATTCAAGAATTAAATCGCTGCAAGCTCAGAAATTCCATAGGCAGTTTTGCATGGCCATCAGTTGCCAGGTGCACTAGCGATTCACCAAGCACCGATGCGAACTTGAACCCGTGGCCGCTCAGCCCAGCCGCGAAAGCGATCTGGGGATACTGCGGATGGCGGTCGATGATAAAGTGCTCATCGGGGCTCATCGTATACATGCATACCGCATGCTCTGTGGCAGGAATAGCAACCTCTGGCAGGTGAGCTCGCAGAAACCCATCGACTTGCTCTCGTTCGGCCACATCCACTGAACGATCAACCTTCAGCGGATCGTGAACAAATTCGCCACCGTTGTGCTGTGCCACTTTCAGACCGCGATCATCACGAACGGGAAATCCATAGTAGTATCCCGCAGCGGTTTCATAAAAGAACGTCGGAGCATTCAAATCCAATCGGTAGGCTTCCGGAGCACGCACTGGATACCAGTGAAGATGCTTTCGAAGCACTCGCAATGGCAATCCCAAATCAGTTAACAAATCGCTCGCCCAAGCACCAGCGGCAACAATCAAACGCGCCGCATGAAATTTCTCAATACCTGTGTGGACGCAAACCCCATCGCCCTCGACGCTCCAACTTCGCACGTGTTGATTGAATCGCAAATCGCCACCCAAGTGCCTCGCCTGGCGGATGTAGTTCCTTATGCACTCTTCAACTAATAAGAAGCCAGCGTTGGATTCATAGATGGCGACTGAATCGACAGGCAACTCGAAGCCGGGAAAACGACCCTTGAATTCCTTGCGATCGATCTCTTCGAGAGGCAGTTGATGTTCCGCCGCCGCCTGACGAACACCTCGGATCAGGACGCCAGAATCCGGGCCAACCTCCAAAAGTCCTGTGCGATAGAAAAGCTTGCGATCCACCCGAGCTTCAAACTGATACCACAAATCGTAGGCTCGCTTTAGCAGCGGCACATAATCGGGATGCTCGAAATACGCTTGGCGAATAACACGTGTGTCACCATGTGAACTGCCGCGAGCATGAACCGCTTCAAAACGTTCTAGGGCCAGGACTCGCAGTCCACGTTCGGCCGCGTAGTAAGCCGCAGAGCTTCCCACGCCGCCGCAGCCGATAATAATCAGGTCGAAAAGATTGGACATACAGAATCCTGAATACCACTTTAATGCTCACCGCGGTGAGAGCTGACTCCGAATACTGAGTGCAGTTTAAGCCTTGCGCAACATTCGATTGAGCACATTGCGAGTTATCTGTTGTTGCTGCTTATTCGGCCCCCTCGGGGATGTGTATACACTCGGGCGAACATAACCTGGCGGAGCCGAAAGACCATCTGCCCACCAACAAGTGGATGCGTTGAACACAAAATTCTCTTTCGGTCCAGGATAGACGGTCGCTGTATACAGGCCGTCATTCAACTTCCCTGGCGCGGATTGCGTCGGACCGCTTGCGACGATCTCCAGTCCCTTTTTATCGGCCGGATCGCCATGCCACTCCCAACCGATCACGCCGGGAATGCGGTCTCCCGCTTTCATTCCGGTACTTTCATAAATCCAATGCTCGGGAAGAGTGCAAATCCAATCTGCTCCACCGGTAACTGGTCCAGTACTGTGCGCGCCGACCAATTCATTCGCGTATGGCCGTTCATGCTTGAGTGAAGACATGGAACTAAACTCACGCGTCCCGCCCGGTGGCCCAAAAACTCCTACGCGCCGAATTGAACGTGTCGCAGCATCCCACACCACGCGTCCACACACTGCGTTGCCTGAGAAGAAACCAACACTCACACCGCGGGCAATTGCCGCTTGCATGTGCTCGAACATCTCGATCGTCCAATATTCATCATGACCAACACTAATAAAACCTTTTCCGCGCGTCGCCTGGTCCGCATCCCGGTGCAAATCGGTGTTCGAAATATAGGTAACATCGTAACCGTTCTCTTCAAGCCAATAGACAAACGGGAACTCCCACAAAAAGAACTCACCCGATCCGGTCGAAAGCGGCGCGTCAAAAATCTGGCAGTATTTGCCATACGGACGATTGAAACTGACCTGCGACTTGTCACCCCAATGCCACTCGTTAATACCATCGTCATAAAGTGAGAACTGCGACGGCCAGCGATTGTAGGCTTGCCAAGTGTGGTCGCTGACCTGAAAAACAAAATCGGATTTGCGATTGTCCCGGACTACAAAGATGACATAACTCTGCAATCCTCCTGTTTGCGCAGTCAACTTTCCAACGTAGACGCCACTCACCCAGTCATCCGGAATGCGCAGTTCATAACTCGCTTTCCACTGGCAGTTTTGCAATCGACGCGGGCCAACTTCGGGCATCGATTGAACACCCCCCGATAACTTCTCAGTTGCATGAACTTGTCTCGCCCCTTCGCCCCCGTAGTATCCGAGCCGAAAGATTTCGATTTTAAAATCGCTGGCCGGATCGGTACTCACCATCACTTTCAACATCTCGCCCGGAAGAATGCTCGCGTGCGAAACATAACCTTCGATCCATGGGCAACGATACTTAGCGGCGGGGTCGATCCGCGTGTTTTCCAGCAGCCATTTTCTCGTACCAAGTCGAGTGTTTTCTTCGACCAGTTGGTGACCAGGTAGATCTTTTTGAGGGTCCTGGCCCGTAACAGATCGCTCGAGCGTTGGAGCTAGCAGAGCCGCACCGCTTGCGGCAACTGTCATGGCCATCATCGTCCGGCGATCAAGATCTCTTTTGTTATCGGCTTGCATGTTTTTTCTAAACCGGTTCGAGTCAATTTGCTCAAATGCAAGTTACAAATATAGAGCAAATTCGGATGCAAGTGATCGCTGACCAACTCGGACGAGCGCCGCCGCAACGCTTTCTTTTAAGGTGGTCGCAATTGAACGGTGGGTACGAGGCTCCTGCCGAGCGTGTCTCGCAGCGACAATCAGACTCAACTGTATAAATATTAACGTGAACTTGGGCCTTGAGTTGTTGCGAGTGGCTGACTGAGGTCCGCAAGTACAGTTATGTCGAACGGACTTTGGAGACTTGCTCGGCAGGAGCCTCGTTCTCCCGTTCGACGACGTCACTGGTTAAACAGAAACAAAGATGCGTCGTCTAGGGCGATTCCTAATGGCGACTTTCACAAGCTTTCGCGACGCATTGTCGTGGCCGTAGTAATCACTTGGTTCAAAGTAAAGGCTGGGTTCGGAATCCAGCTCACTTGACTAGCATTTACAGAAATCGCAACCGTAATCGGCGTACCGGCCGGCGCGTTGTCTAATGACGGTGGGGTGAGCGTGACCGTAGTACCGTTGATAGATGAGGCCGCTAGTTGAGATTGTACGTGAGCGATGACGGTTTGCGAATTCGCCGAAGGTAATATCGCCATACGAGCGCCTTCACGCGATGCGTTGACCATTACTTGTTTGACCATCACCGCGCGGCCGATCTCCATCATACCCATCGTCAACATGATCATGAGCGGCCCAACGATGGCGAACTCGACCACAGCCGCGCCCTCGCGAAATTTGAAACCATAGGCAGAGTGTCTTCGGATTGTATTGATCGACATGATGTTGTCACCTTACGGTCGCCTGGGAGAATACTACTGAGCTAAAAGAACTGGCGAGTAAACATAGTCACTGGTAGAGATATCAGAACTGCTAATCACCGAGTTACGTGAGATGATTGGTGCAGGTTGAATGATGACGGCCTTTTTTGAAAGAGCTCCAGTTAAGGTGACATTCAGAATTCGCACCCCGACCCACTTTACAATTGTGTATTGAGCGTTGTTGCCATTGCCGCTGACGGTTGAGAATATCGGAATGATACGAGGCTGGCCAATAATACTGGCGAGTTCATCCTTCACGCCCGCGCTGATACCGGTGTCGCCATTTAACGTCATTGACCCATCCGTGTTGAATTTCAGTTCCTTTCCCAGTTCGTCGATATCAGCTTCCGAGATGCCATAAACAATCTGGCGGGCGATGTCAGCCGTGCTGTTGTTTGCACCACCGATGTCAACGGTCCCACGATTTCCAGGGGAACCGGTTCCCTGGGGATACAAATTTACTTCTCGAATGCCGTCGCCTCCTGCGGTCACCGATCCGGTACTGGGATCGTAGCTATACGTGTCTTGAGCAGTGTTTGCATGGATCGTATTCCAAGTCTCCAGATCCAGCGCAAAGGGCAACATGTCCAAGGTTTCATAACAGTTCGCCGGGGTAGCGAACCCGCTGATGTTGCGAGCCATTACCGCCGTAGCAGAAGCTTCCAGTTCTCGACCACTATCTCCAAAAATTTTCCCAAAGAAATAAGGGACCTCGCCGTTTAACCGCGAATTCTTCTTGACTGCGACTCGCACCGCGTAGAACGGCAAGCTGGCATTTGTGCTGAGGGTGCCTGCGGTCATTGATGACAGGTAGCCAATCTCAACGCTGCGACTGTTGAGTTCATTCGACAAAAGGGGTGAAGTGTTTGCGATTTTATTAAAGCCTGCGTATTGAGCTGCTTCCGCTACGACATCCGCATCGCATTCTGTTTGGGACTTGCCTTGCATCAAGTCATCGAACAACTCCCAGCACCCGGCAATCGCAGCCGCGTCGGCGCTTCGTCGAATCTCACCCTTGCTCGCTGCTAAATAGCCCGTGTCTACGGTGAATGCCAAGAAGGCCAACATCATGAACAACATGAGTGCCCCCAGAACCAGCACCGCGCCTCTGCGATTCCCATGTTGACGGCTGATGTATTTTTGTTTCAGTTTTTTCGTGCACATTCCATTACCCCTCTGCGGAATTCATTCAATTAAATGGCTAGGAAGCGAGTCGCAGCAGCAGAATTCAAAGTGGACTTTGGTTAATTGGAATTTCAACCATCTGTCCGAGGCTATTGAATAGTCGTACTCGAACAAGCATTAAGTATGAAACGCGATTCCCTGCATACACTGCACCTGAACTCCGCAGCGAGTCCGCCGGGCGATAGGCATCCAAGTTGCCTGCGTTGACGCTTACATCAACGAACGATTCAGAGCCACCAAAAGAATTCCAAGTTTGGCTTTGTCCGGCGATGACACCAAACTTGAGCTGATTGCCCTGCCAAACCATCACCTGCGTCCACTTAATTGTTTCAGACGAATGATTCAGTTTGTCACCAGCCAAAATGCGTTTGCTTTCATCGCACTGACTATTCTTCTCCGCTCTCAACTGCAATCCACCCGCCGAATAGTCTGGTGTCGATCCATGGTTGATATCAAGAAAGAAAACGGTATTCGAAGTGGGACCAAACGGCATCATAGCAGTCGTGATCTGGGGGGAATTGAGCCGCTCGTCCGGCTCATTCACCTGCAAAGCCCAGTCTTCTTCAACGCGAACAACACCCTGCGCATGCAAACAAGCACAGGCATTCAAAAAGAACAACTGCAGCGCAATGCCAATGGCAAACCGATCGATTTTCATGATGCCGCTCCCGCTTGCGAACTCGAAGATGTGAGAAGCCGAAATTAGGATTCTGAGGTTTAAATCAAATATGCAGACCAGCCGTGAAATTGCGGGGCAGAGACGGCTAATATGCAGGTCAACCCGTTTGTTTTGACCCATCTCAAACTTATGTTAAAAAACTGACCCAGGCTTAGCGATTTACCTAAAATCGCTAAAACTTCTGAACCTAGGGCGAAAAGACATGCACTTGGCTTCAAACCGGCTAGTGGACAGTTAAGTGCACATAAGCAAATGTAAAACGAGAACTTTCAGGAATAACGCACACCAATCGCTGGCCCGACTGGAGTTTCCCCGATGCAACCAATTCAGCAAGCATGATAAACATCGACGCAGAACCGGTATTACCCTTCGTCACTAGATTCGTAAACCATTTCTCTTGAGGGACTTCGTAATTCAGCTCACGCATCGCCGACGCAATCGGCTGACGAAAAAACTCGCTGGACAAATGTGGCAACAGCCAATCAATTTCGGAGGCAGGCACCGCATACTTATCGATGATCCGCTCGAGCGACCAACGGAATGCATTTGTAATAATATTGTGTTCAAGTGTGCGAGCATCTTGAGAGAGATTCAAGTAACCGAGTCGCAAGAGACTATTGGGGTCCGCGGCCTCGCGCCAGCTTTCTAGAGTACCGTCTGGTCGTTTTACCGCTCCTGCGTACATGCAAGTCTCCAGCTGCCCGGCATAGGAAATTAAATCGACCCAATCGACTCGCAGAGAAACACCGTTCGTCTCGGGCTGCGATTGAACAAGTACAGCCCCCGCACCATCGGAGAGCATCCATCGCAAAAATTCATTCTCGAAACTGAGGTAGGGATTGTTGTCTACGCGTGCTGCTAATTGATGGCGAAAGTGTGATGACTTGATCGAACCCGAGGCAAGCTCGGACCCAGTTACGACAGCGTTGATATTAGCATTCGCCGCAACTGCGTTACAGGCATAGCGAAGTGCCGTGATGCCCGAACAACAAACGCCTGCGGTAGAGACGATCTCGCAAGGCGGCAGTTCTAGCACACCTTGCACCATAGCAGCGTGGTTAGGAATCCATTGATCAGGCGATGAAGTCCCACAGGCGAGCAGGTCGATCTTGTCTTTCGAGATGCCTGAGTTTTCGAGTAGCAGAGTAATGGCGGCAGCGGTTAACTCTGCATTGTTGTGCGTCGGTGCACCCGTCGCGGGATCGATCGCATAGTGTCTAGTGCGAATGCCATTGCGGGCTAAAATGACTTCGCGCATTCTCGACGGACGTCCACCCACTTTGCCGAGAACGTCTTCAATGGCATCGTTAGTAACAGGCGCATTCGGGAGAAAAACGCCCCAGTCGTTCAAGTAGACACTGATGATTGCATTCCTTTGTCTCCGCCAGAGTTCAAGTTTGTCAGCCGCCACAGCAGGGATTCAGATAGTACTCGAAGGCTCTGCCCCTGCATGATCGCGCTTGAATTCAGGGCGAATCCAAACTCCGATTCCAATTGAATTCCCAGCCGAAAGACGATCAACGAATCCAGTCCAAACTCGGACAACGGCCGATCTGGCAACAATTTATCGACAGACATTTCCAACTCCAGGGCGAGTTTCTGACGCAGATGCTCTTGCAACATCGGTAGTCGTAATGCATCAGGCATCGCCAATAGTTTCGCCGTCGTCAATTGCTCGGCATGAAGACCCATGGCTGGAAATATGGGCACCGGCTTAACAACAACTACTTTTCTTTTTGTAGCAAATCCCTCGAATCTTACGCCAATTAACTGCAACATTGGCTGATTATCCTCGTTCCAAATGAACACATCCGCTTCAATTGCGTACTCATCCGAAGACGGACGGATCGCTGCCATACTCCAAGTCGGCGAGCCGACGCGCGCGAACCACTGAATCGATTGGATGCCCACAGGAAAGAAAGCTGTCGCATCATTCGCATCGTATCCGGATTTCCATGCTGCCCCTGCCACCACTTGCAAGGCACTATCGAGTAAGCCGTGGTGAGACATAACCTTATCTGACGGCGAGTCGTTTGCCTCTCTCAATTTTCCAAGCGCACTGTCTCTTCCAATGGATAACTGAGAGATCATTCTAAAGTTGGGACCATAGTCAAAGCCAATTGCTTCAAATCGTTCGTAGACCAACACCGGATCGAGTTCACCATCCCAACAGGCTTGATTGGTGATGAGATCGCCACCCAGCCATTCACGTCGGGCGGAATCCACCACCTGTCCACTAACAAAAGCATCATTGATGTCCAGTTCATTGCCAGCTTGCTTCTTTAAAAAGATGCCGAAGCTATTCGGTGTTGGAGAATCAAAGAAATGAGTCTGGAACACTGGCGTGGGCGTTGATCCAACGACCATCATCTGCAAAAAGCGAATATTTTCAAGGCGAAAAGCTCTTGGGAAATTGCTACTTGCCGCGCGGCAAGCGATATCTAACCATGCGACCGCCGGCATCACACCAGAACCAAAGAGTCGGTGGTCGCTTAGACGCTGCCAAGTATCCGCTTTGAAAGCGTGCATGAAATCAGTATGCTGGCGATCAGGCGTTGGCTGTACAAACTTTGTTTGCTCAGCTTCCATGCCTTGAACCCAGAACGTTTCGTGCTGAAAAGCATAAGTGGGTAACGCAATTCGCTTTGCTTGGATGACTGGCCAGTCGAGAGTCGCTCCAGATAAAAACTCCCTTGCGAGCGGTGGGATTCGATGGGGCTCAATCGGTTGGCCAGCGGAATACGTTGTTAGACACTCGACGGCGTCCGATACGTTAGTGGCGATAAAAGCAAGCCTGTGCTCAAAGTGGTTTCTTCCACTTTGCAAAGTATGGCAAACATCAGCAAAGTTCAAGTCGCGGCTTGATTCCATCCAGACTCGAAATCGCTCCGCTTGTTGTCGCAGAGAGGCCTCAGTTTTGGCTGAAAGCACAAAGAGCTGTGGACGTTGTGCGGACGAATCAGATCGACGTTTTGATTGCTCCACCGCTTGATTTACATGCTGCTGCAAAATAATGTGCGCGTTCGTACCACTAAAACCAAATGAACTTACTCCGGCTCGAAGCGGATGCTTTTGCGGCCGCAAGTCCGCGCCGGCGGTTGCAAACTGAAGCGAGCGTTGATCGACATGAGGGCTAAGCTCTCGAAGATGCAACAATGGAGGAATTCGTTGATGCTTAAGACACATACAGGCGTGAATCAAGCCGGCGATGCCTGCAGCGCCCTCGGTATGACCGATATTAGCCTTAATCGTTGACACTAATAAAGGCTCTGCCTCCGAACGCTCCGCTCCATACACGCGTGAAAGTGCGATTGCTTCGATCGGATCCCCGAGAGGCGTGCCCGTACCATGAGCTTCGACAAATTGAAT
>JANNNN010001169.1:0-7892 GCA_031398555.1 Planctomycetia bacterium
GCCATCTTGGCTTCGGACCAGTCAGCACGTGGACTTTGAAGATACTCTTCCAGAACTTCTTTCTTGTCAAACTTGCCGCGCAAGTCGCGCCAGGCTTTGTTCGATGTACCGTCATTGACAACTTTGTACATCCACTCGTAATCGTAACCGGGATTCTCGGTCAAATAGGCTTGCACAACGTCGGAGGTGCCGGGTGCAGCGTTTTTCTTCGCCCACTTTTGAGCGGTCGCCTGCAGGTTGGTCATCTCGTCGGCCAGAAATTGGTCGAAGGGACGATTGTGGCGAATAGGTTTGGCTTGTTGCCACGCTTTCCACTTGCCTTCGATACCGTCAAGAACTTTGGGATCTTTGACGATCGATTTCAGCTCGCCGACGATCTGAGCCGCTTCCCAGTCCTGGTAATCTTCGTCATTGCGAATGACCCAGGCGCCATAGGACTTGGCGAGTCCATCTGCGGAGTCGCGCTCGCTCTTCCAAAGCGCTTTAGGCACTTCGAAATAGAAACTATCCTTGATATGCAGAATATCTGAAGCCATAGTGTCTGGTGCGGGTCGAGAGAGGGTTCGGCTAGTGGCTGGAATGCTATCGTTTCGTAGCGTTCCGAGCGAGGAGCCATGATTCTAGCGGCAGCGCAATGAAATAACAGGCCATCAGTGTAGTTACAAAACAATTTCTTGCATCAGTGGGAAATGTCTGCGCGATTAAGAGGGCGCCGAGCATCGTCACTAATCGCCATGTTATGACAGCTAATTGAAACGTTGCACCGTTAATTATCAAGCTTTCAAGCCAAATCGGTGCAATCGCAGCACTGGCTGTCCAGGCGCCCGCCCCCGCGCATAAACGTGCTGCTGAAGGCGGTGCGTGGCCAAATGTCGCAACATAAACTGCGACGGCTACACAGGTAACCGCCCCAGCCAGTATCAGCGACAATTGAAAAGGAGACAGACGGTTCTTCGAACTAGTCATCGCGCGGGGGCTCCAATACTTCCGCGCCCGGCACCTCGGGCAACTTTGATTCCGAGGGCTTTGACGAGCTCAAATGTGGCAGGGACTGCGAAGAGGATGTCGAACTTGAAGATCGCGGCTTCATAATTTCACCGTCATTATCGATCGTCTTGATACGAGCAAAAAGCATCAATAAGCCGATCGCCAAAATCATTCCAAAGACGAACCCAATCGCGGCAAGGAAGTTTGTACCCGCCTGCTTATCTAGACACGCGCCTAGTGCGCCGGGCGCAACCATCACCATTACGATTGCTATTGTTCGAGCAAACCACTCTGAAGCTTGCTCCCAAGGCGTCTTCGTTTGCGACACAAAACCCCCAATTTGCGGATTGATATTCTAAATAAAGCGCATCGCTTCGCCCAAAAGGGCTATTTAGCAACCCAAATCAAAATTTGCCAGTTGCGCTGTGGAAAGCACCTTAAAGCATTACGGTGAAGCAGTTTAAGTGCGTTTTCGATGACTACCATGTAGTGTCTATTAGCGTTAGTCTGAAACTTATAATCTAGAAAAAATGCCGACTTCTGGGCATACTATTAGAGGCAAGACAAATACCGCAGGCGTAACCTTGCCACGAATCCCAACTCCAGGTGATTTAATGACAAACACCCCTCGAATTGCGACCTTCGTAGGAGGCCGCAGTTTAGCTACGGGCGTTCGAAAATTAGCGACAACTCAGTGTGTGGGAATTGAATTGCAAATGAAACACCCCTCCCCGGCGATTTTTTGGAATGTAGACATCGACTGAACTGTTCGAGCGGCAACTAAACAAAAGAATGAAGTTGCTGAATCAGTAAGTAAAGCGATGAACGCAAACAACGATTGGTGAATGCAGTGGCCAAAGCATCTAAGAAGAAGACGTCCGCCAAAGCGGTTCAAAAGCAAGGCACTAAGAGCAAATCAGCAAGACCTGTGAAAACAGTTATTGCTAAGCCTGCCAAGTCCGCAAAAGCGAAAGAGAATTCACCCAAGCCAGTTGTCAAAAAGACAAAGTCGAACACCAAGTCGCTCAACGGCAAAGACGTAAAGTCAGTCGCCAAGCCAGTGTCACCGTTAAAAACCGGCAAGTCAGTGGGTGCGAAAACCGGTTTGACAAAAGGTGACGCCAAGGCGGTTGCCAGCACGAAACCTGCAAAAGCGCAGACCACCCCTAGGCCAACTACCTCGAAGTCGGCCAGCAATTCGAAACCGGCTGCTGTCAAACCTGCACTCAAGGCAACTCGCCGTGAAGAGGTCGCACAAAAGAAAGCAGCCATTGCTGCTACAGCGAAGTCAACCGCCGCTGCAAGCAAACCCAGTGTAACGACAACTAAATCAAGTGCTCCGGCCAAAATCGCTGCAAAACCGGCAACTGAGACTCCAAAGCCAGTTGCGAAAAAGCCGGCTGTTCCAGCTAAGCCTCCTGAGCCACCAACGAGTCCAAAAGTTCTCAAGCGAATTCGCCAGCTGCAGCAAGAACGCGAATCGACTAAGGACCTTTCTTTCCGTCCGACGTTGATCAAGCCACCGGGCGCGAACGAACCAATTTGGGAAAAGGAACCAGAGAAGGACCGGATCGCCTTGCTGGTACGCGACGCCTACTGGATCCATGCGACATGGGATATCACACGTCGAGCAATCGAGCGAGCCCGAGCTGCCATGGCGGAGCAATGGCATACAGCCAAGCCAACGCTGCGCTTCCTAACGCTCGACAACAGCAGCACTACAAATACTTCTGAAACAATCGAGCGCGACATTCCGATTCATGGCGGGATTCGCAATTGGTACATCGACATCGGTGGGAAGTCGGGCAGTTTCCGTGCGATGATCGGTTACCTGAGCGCCGGCGGTCGCTTCCATACGATATGTGAAAGCAATATAGTTGAAGCACTCGGTGCTGGTAATCCTGAGTCGGTCGATCAACACTGGACCGACATGGGCGAGAACTTTGAGCACGTCTACGCGATGAGCGGCGGATACCATTCGGAACATGACACGGCAGATCTCAAAGAAATGATGGAAGATCGCTTGCACAAGACCGTCGGTGCTCCTGCGTTTGCGCAGTTTGGCGCGGGCGCAGACGCACCGTTTAGCCGGCGCGGTGGATTCCACTTTGAAATGGAAGTCGAACTGGTCGCTTACGGACAAACGGTTCCTGATGGGTACGTAACTCTCAGCGGTGAACCTGTAAAACTTCGGCCTGATGGAACGTTCGTCGTACGGCTCCCATTCCCTGACCGGCGACAAGTCCTGCCTGCGTTGGCCACCAGCCGCGATGGTTCGCACCAACGCACCATCGTCGTGGCCGTCGAACGCAATACGAAGATCATGGAACCATTCGCTGTTGAAGTGGACGAAGGCGCCTAGTGCTTTGTCCAGATTAGATCTTGGAGTTAGCACGTGGGTTGGACTCTAGCATTGGCTGGGTCCTATCAGCCGGAAGGCGTTAGCCGACGTTAGCCTCCGGTTAGGTCTTCAACCGGAGGCTAACGCCTTCCGGCTGATAAGTCATCTGGTAATTAACGATTTTGCATTCATACGCGGGACGACGGTAACGCGATCTGCCTAGCGGCACGAACCCGAAAATCTAATACGGACATAGGACAAATTTCCTCGCGTCTCTAGAATTTGTCGCGGCTCTAGAATGTTGCAGATCTGCGCAATCGCTTGACAATGGTGGGTAAGCGTCTGAAACTGAGTTGGCAGATTGGAAATATACACAAATACCATGCATATTGTCCGGCGATCTGCCTGTTTAGTGGAATAGTTCATTGCGTTCAACATTCGAAAAAACTCTCGAGTCCTTGGACACATGGATTTCTAAAGTGGCTTCGCGTTTTTTATTTTGAACAGCCTAGCTTCGAGCCACCCGTAGCGATTTCGTGCTTTCCCCAGAGCGAATCGCTATAATTAGCTTATTCGGCTCTCGCAAATTTGAATAAGTTGTGAGATTCGTCA
Source organism: Planctomycetia bacterium (assembly GCA_031398555.1). Lineage (GTDB taxonomy): Bacteria > Planctomycetota > Planctomycetia > Pirellulales > Pirellulaceae > Aureliella. Next base: position 3,941 of record JANNNN010001169.1, read on the forward strand.
GCGGGGCTTACCATGTCACAGAATTTCGATATTCAACGAAGCGAATTTCACGACGAGTTCAGAAAAGCAAGCGAACTGCGGACGCAGTTACTTGTTCGTGCGGCCAACGTCGGCCTTTGGGACTGGGACCTTTTGACCAGCCGGGTCTATTTCTCTGCCGAATGGAAAATGCAGTTGGGCTATGCGGAAGATGAATTGACGAACAGTTACGAGGAGTGGGAATCGCGGTTGCATCCTGAAGATCGCGATGCGGCTCTTACTGCGGTTCGCGAATTCCGCGCAGGGATTCGGACGGTTTATGACGTTGAGTTTCGCTTGCTGCACAAAGAGGGAACATGGCGCTGGATTTGTGCGCGGGCGGACTTTCAGCGCGATGCAAACGGTAAAGCCATTCGCATCATGGGGTGTCATCTCGACATCACCGATCGAAAGAACGCAGACGCGGCGAAGATCGAAGCGCTTGAGCGACTGAAAAAAATCGCCAGTCGAGTGCCGGGTATTGTCTACCAATTTCGAATGCGCCCCGACGGCACCTCGAGTTTTCCCTATGCCAGCGATGGCATACGGTCGCTATTGGGAGTTGGACCAGAGGAAGCTCACGAGGACGCTGCGAAAGTATTCATCCATCACCATCCAGATGACGAGGCTGATCTATTTGCTTCAATCGAAAAATCCAAGAACGAACTGAGCCCGTGGAGCCATGAATTTCGGTTTCGATTTCCAGATGGTACGGTGAAATGGATTTCAGGAAATTCCATCCCAGAGCGCGAAGCGAACGGTTCAACTCTGTGGCACGGGTATATGGCCGATGTCACGGAACGCAAAGAGACCGAGGAAGCACTTCGGCGCAGCAAAGAAGATCTTACTGAAGCCCAACGAGTAGCTCATATGGGCAGTTGGCACCTTGACGCTGCTAGCAACCGAGTCGAGTGGTCAGAGGAACTCTATCGGATGTTTGGGTTTGACCCGAATCTTCCACCTCCGCCTTTCGAAGTTCATGAGAAACTATTTACAAAAGCGAGCTGGGAGAAGTTGTCCGCAGCCATTTCGAAAACTCGGGCTACAGGTGTTCCCTATGAGTTAGAGCTGGAGATGGTTCGCAGCGATGGCAGCCTTGGCTGGATGTGGGTTCGCGGTGTCGCAGCTCTAGATGCAAGTGGTGCAACCGTTAGTTTACGTGGCGTAGCCCAGGATATCACTGAACGCAAAAAGACCGAAGCGGCGCTAAAGGACAGTGAAGGGCGATGGCAGTTCGCCCTTGAGGGAGGCCGCGATGGTGTTTGGGATTGGAACATTGTCGACCGCACCGTTTCCTACTCTAAACGCTGGCTGGAAATTCTTGGTTTCGCGGAGGGCGAAGTTGGCACGAGTGCCGACGAATGGAAAAATCGAATTCATCCGGATGACTTAGGGCAGGTTAAAACCGACGTCCGTGCACATCTCGAAGGAACCACCCCCTATTACACCAACGAACACCGCATTAAGTGCAAGGATGGTTCTTGGAAATGGATTCTTGACCGCGGCCTGGTCATCAGTCGCGATGCTAACGGACAGCCGCTTCGAATCGTCGGCACATATTCCGACATAACGGAACGTAAACAAGCAGAAGCATTGGTACTTGACAAACAAGCTCTCGAAAACAGTACCGCTGGCCTCCGTCTTGTAACCACCAGCGCGCGAGTGGGACTGGTAGTCCTTAACGAAGAGCACGTGTACACGTTTGCCAACGCGGCTTATTCGGCAATCCTGAATCTCCCGCGAGATCTGGTTGGAAAACGCATAGCCGAAGTGTTACCCGGAATTTACGAAAATCGAGTACTTCCCCGTCTCAATCGCGCTTTCGCTGGCGAACGGATGGACTACGAGATTTGCATCCCATCCGCGACTAACCCCATTTACTGCGCCGTTAACTACGAACCTGTTTTGGAGGGTAACGTGGTCACCAGCGTCGCCATCGTTGTGATGGACATCACGGCGCAGCGAAACACCGAAGAACAGTTGCGTCAGTCGCAAAAGATGGACGCTGTCGGGCAGTTGGCAGGTGGCATCGCGCACGATTTCAACAATCTATTGACTATAATCAGCGGCTATACGAACCTACTGCTTAAGAAAATGGCGCCGCCAGATCCCGCTTGGAATTTCTTAAGTGAGATACGTATCGCGAGTAAGCGTGCCGCCGAACTCACCAGCAGTCTGCTTGCGTTCAGTCACCAACAGATTCGAACTCCAGAGTCCGTAAACGTTAACGAAGTAATTGTCGAAACGCTTAAACTGCTCGAGCGAGCCATCGGCGAAGGAGTAGAGATATCCGTAGAACTTGAACCACAGTTAAAGCAAGTTTGGATGGATCGGAGCGAAGTCTCCCAGATCCTTCTTAATCTCTCCATCAATGCTCGCGATGCGATGCAAGAGGAAGGAAAGCTGACCATTCAAACTCAGAACGTTAATCTTCAAGCGGGTGATTCGTTCATAGGTCCCAATCTTGAATCGGGCGAGTATATTCTTTTAACGGTAGCGGATTCCGGCGGCGGCATGTCCGCAGAAGTCCAGCGCCGGATCTTCGAACCGTTTTTTACAACTAAACCAGTTGGCAAAGGAACGGGATTGGGGCTAGCTATGGTTCATGGAATCGTCAGCCGATCCGGGGGGAGCATTCAAGTTGCAAGTACATCCGGTCAAGGTACCGTTTTTAAGATCTATCTACCTCAATCCACTGAGTCGCTAAGTTCAACTCCAGACTTGTCAAATCTAAACGATCCCGAAAGTCGACTCCAAAGCGGAACTGAAACAATTCTGCTGGTGGAAGATGACGAAACGGTTCGTGGTTTAACGGGCACTATTTTGAAACATTTTGGTTACAACGTAATCGAAGCCGTCAACGGAATATCGGCCTTGCAAAGCTTCATCGAAAATCGTGATCAAGTCAAAATGATTGTCACCGATGTCGTAATGCCCGGCATGAACGGTGCCGTCCTTGCAGAGCAGATTCAGAGGATATCTCCCGATATCCGGGTCCTAATGATTTCAGGTTACGTCGGTGAAAGCATAACCCAAGAGAGTCTGCTGGACGCACGCATAAATTTCCTACAAAAGCCGTTCGATCCTAATCTCTTCGCCAAACGAGTGAGGGAATTGTTAGACCGGCGATAAGAAGCACGCGTAGCAGCCCTACTGTTGTTCTATGGTTATGTTCATGACTTTGCCCATCTGATCGGCCGGCATTTCCGCTAGGGCTGTGACGTTTTTAAATGCGGTTCCAGATCGGGAGTCTGAAGGGGTAGACGGAGACTGCGCATGGGAACGCGTATTTGCATTTAAGACGCCCAGAGACCAAACTATCAAAATGATTGCTAGTAATTTCCGCGCGGCGTTCGACATTAGCACATTGATCCTTAGGCCCCTGCGCGGCCTAGTGAGGATGCACCTGTAACTGTTCAATTTAGGATCCTCCGTTTTGTTCGTCTTTTTAGAGCCGCATGCGTTCGCTAGAGGAACTGCATTGAAACTGTAATTTCAGTAGTAATACGAGGCGTTACTGAAAACGGGAGAACGAGGCTCCTGCCGAGCGTATCTCGGCGTAACAATCAGCCTCAACTGTACTTGTGAACCTGAGCTCGCGCTGTGAGTTCTTTCAGGGAGCTCACGAAAGACTTCCGGTACAGTCAAGTCGAAAGGACTGTGGAGACTTGCTCGGCAGGAGCCTCGTTCCCCCGTCTGCGTTGTGATTTTATCGAACGGGTAGCTACAATGGCTTGGATATGATAGTAGGCACAGTGGTAAAGGGTTCGGCAGTACCTTCAAATTCGGCCAGGTCGCGAAACAAGCTCTGCAGACACAATGAATAGACACCTTCAGTTTGAAACGCTCGATAAACGGCTGTGCATGGCCTTTGGCGATGTTGACTCCAATTTCGCTCAGCAAGGCGAGTTTTCGGTCAGCTACGACTTTGACG
>JANNNN010001173.1:0-1941 GCA_031398555.1 Planctomycetia bacterium
CGCTTGGTTTCAAGAATATGGCAACGAATGGTCGGTCAGTTGGCAAAGCCCCGTTCCGCAAGTTAACGTCCTCCACCAACTAAGCGTGGAGGATTTTGGGCTTAAATTTGGTTTGTTCATGCCCGGTTACCTGCCTGCGACGCTAGGCCCCACTCTAGTGGATTAGCCCTCCGTTGAGCCGCCAATGTCTTGATTTTATAGCACTTTGTGTACACACTTGAACAGTCAATTGATTGCAACGCGTGGGCTGAGAGCTAAGTTTTGATTCTCAGGAAGCGATTTCAATTGACTTTACTGCCGATTCTAAGAAAATTGGCTGATGCGGTTCCGATTCTGCTGAGTTGAATTTAGAGGAGTGACACTGGATGAAGAAGTTCTTAATGGTCGCGTTGGTGTTGGCAATTTCGACATCGGCCGCGAGCCCTGCATTCGCAATCAAACAACTGTCTGATCAGTTCAAGAAATTGTATCTGACTGATAAGGCAACGCCTGAGTTCAAGGCGGCTATCGAGGAAGCCAAGTGCAATATTTGCCACGTCGAAAAAGAAAACAAAAAGAAAGTTCGCAATTATTACGGCGAAGCTGTTCACGAGGCACTGGAAAAGGACAAATTTCCTTTGGCGGAGTTGAAGAAGTCGCCTGAAAAGTTGGCCGACCGACTCAACGATATCTTCAAAAAACTGGAAGAAGAAAAGAGCGGCGATGCTGAAAAGCGAACTTACAGCGCTCGTATGAAAGCCAATCTTTCACCTGGTGGTGACAAAGACGGCAAATAGTCCACAGTTTTGTTGCGGACATCGGTTCGCGAGTTGGGTCGGTGACAAAAAACAGCACCCAGCTCTCGCACTGGCGAAGCTCCACCAAACATGTGCATCACATAGCTTGGGCCAAGTGCCACGTTAGCACTTGGCCCTTTTTCGTTTTCACGGCTTTACCTGGAGTTTCCTAAAATGTTGCGTCGCACAGTTTGTCTACTATTTCTCGCCGCGTCAGCGGTCGCTTTTCCGGCCCTCCAAGCTTCAGCACAAGACGACTTCAAGAAAATCTTCGATGGCAAGTCCATGGATGGTTGGAAAGCGAACGAAAATGCTAAAAGTTGGCAACTCAAGGACGGACTGCTGGTTTGCCATGGGGAACGCAGCCACCTTTTCTACGTCGGCGATGAAAAGCCTTTTAGAAATTTCCATTTCAAAGCTGAAGTCAAAACAACCAAGGGCAGTAACTCAGGGATTTACTTCCACACCAAATACCAGGAAAGTGGCTGGCCGAAGTTTGGTTTCGAATGCCAAGTCAACGTCTCCCACTCGGATGTAAAGAAATCGAGCGGGTTGTACGCCGTCAAAGATGTCGCGGATCCAGGCATCAAAGATGACGAATGGTATACCCAAGAAATCATCGTCAATGGTCCTCACGTTGAACTGAAGATTAACGGAAAAACAATGGTCGACTATACGGAACCAGCTAAAAAAGAAGTGTTTTCCAGGGAGTTTGAACGCAAACTGGGCGAAGGAACTTTTGCCCTGCAAGCTCATGACCCAGAAAGCATCGTCTATTTTCGCAATATCGAAGTCAAACGCTTGCCCTGATGAATGTCGAACCCTTATTTAGAGTGTCGCACAATGGTCCCAATGGTCAGCGGTAGTTTTGGATCAACGAGGAAATGTAGCTGGTTTCGTCAGAGCATTATTTGTTCAAAAACAATTGGGGACAATTGCTCGATACTCGCCAACTTCTAAAAATCGGTCACAATCCTTCTTGAAACTAGTCTCGCAAACCAACCGCTCGACATCCACCAGCGTACGTACATAGGAACTCGGTCGGCGGTTTTTCTTCGGGGCTGGGCCATTTCCTCCACTCGTTTTGGTCTAAAATTCAAGCTCGATTTTTGATGCCCTCAAAACGCTCCAATCTTTTTCTCCTCTTAATCTGTGTTATGGTATC
>JANNNN010001183.1:0-2894 GCA_031398555.1 Planctomycetia bacterium
TAGGAGACGTCTCTTGCGAGGGTTTCACCAACGAATCGTTGGGTTTTTCCAAGGGTGAGTGACGGGGCTCGGACCCGCGACATCTGGAACCACAAACGACCTTGGTAGCAAACTGGAATCGCACTCTTTGAAAGGGAAAACAGATTTTCTGCCTGTTTTCCCCCTCTGGAAGTTATAGCAGACCATTGCAGCAATTTGCAAGTGTTTCGGGACAATTCCCGGATAGTTTGGGAAATTTCCCGGTTTCCTTACGAGACTAGATAAGTGGTCCAGACATTCGCTCGTTAGAACCCGCTAAACTAGACAGGGCTGAGGGATCGGAGGCGCTGAAGACATTACAAGTAGTTGCACCAAGTCACTCTGGAGGATTAAGACATGCGATGGATGCTTGTTCTCGTAGTCACAATGTTGCTGTCATCGTATGCATTCTGTCAGGATGTCGACTCACCGGAAAGTGCGGGAATTCAGCTCGCTAAAAACGCAGAATTTCTTACCGACTCGGCTCAACAGGAAATTGTGGACGCCAACATTGCTTTCGCCGACGCGGCTAATCGGGAGAAAGCGGAAATCGTCGCCAAAAGAAAAAGAGAAGCTCGGCTTTTGCATGCTCCGTTACGCACCGCTCCCGACGATGTGCAAACTCACCGCTACATGAACATGCGAGTAGCATTTCCGCCTGACCCTTCCGACGAGTTCTTTACTACATTTTGGAAGTTGGAAGGGCTTTCACATGATCGCGCAAAGTATGCAGAATTCGAGCGAGCATACTTTCAACCAACGGTCCAGAAGCTCCAACAGTACGCTGCCGCGCGTATCCCAGCCGATGCTACAGAGCCCCAGCGAAATAAGCTTCACGCCGCAGCGTTGGTTGATATTCACCGTGCTGCGACCGATTTTCGGATTAGTTTCCCTAATCTGCCAGCACGATTTAGAGTAAAAGCGGGTGGAGTATCAGAAATTTTCGGTCCAAGTTCGCTATTTGAAAAAGTGCTGAGACAGCAAGGATTACTGGACCAATGAGCAACGGATTTCTAAAGTAAAATGGGCGTTCTCAATAACCCGCAAAAGCCTTGTTTTGCGTGGTTTTCTCAAAACAGCGACCCGATAGAACCCTTTAAAATACGCCTTAGCAGGCGTCAGTGACGCCGGGGTATTACAAGTGAATGCACCGAAGGTCTTGCTTGTTTTTTGGATCACCGGATATTGGGCGAGTCGCAACGAATTAGCTGGAAGTCAGACCGTGGTAAAAGTGAAAGCTTTACACGGTATACAAAAATTGATAGGCTAGCACTACATGTGTCGTTCGCGGCCCCATTAAGTAGGGTGTTGCGATAAGTTTTCCGGCGCTGCGCCGGAGAATTACTAGTTCTGCCTGCAATTCAAAGGAAAGGGATTTTGCCATGATAAAATGCTACTTTGCTGCAATCTTGCTGACTTTATTCTCCGGCACTTGCGCATTTGCTGGCGACTATCTGCTTCGGGTGGAGACTGTTGGTCTACGCGAACTTCCAAACGGCGACAAAGAGCCTGACTCGAGTGTCCCCGAAAGCATTGAGATTGTCGTACGAAATAACAGTGCATTTTTCGGTAGCACCACAATTGGCGTCGATAAGATTTCTATTCGCGGCATTTTACAAGAATCGGGCGATGGAACACTACGTGTAGAAATTCACTACAAGAAATCTTCCGATACTGGTGAGTTTGGTCCTGTCGTCGACGGGAAAAAGCTACCGATTCGCAAAAACCTTACGTTCAACTCGAGTGAAAATTCAGTCCAATTAGGGAAACCTGTTGTTCTTGACGCACTTGTCTCCAATTCCAAACGCAAACGACTTACTTTATTGATAGACCATTTTGATCCGTCGATAAAACGAGAGGAGTAGCAGAACCAAAAAATGGACCGAAGTTGCGAGTAAGGCGGTTAGCTCATCGCAGCCCAATCCCTCGCAACATCGGTCATTTTAACCGTTATCTGTCAAAATAAAATGCAACAGCGCAAACGACTTACTTTTTCGATGCGGTCAGCAATCATAGCTATAACATGCTTGGCAGTTCCTTTCAGCATCTATGCTCGTATTAGCCGACTGCGAGCGATTGCCGGTAAGCATCATTTTGCGTCGTTGGATTACGGATACCGCGCCGCTTTTAAACAGATTCCTCCCAACAGTCGCTTACTCGATTGTCCGCCCGCACTTATAAAAACGGATAAAGAAACTCTCACAAGTGTCTATGACGATTGGCGAATGTGTATTCATCACGCTTCCCTTCGGGACACATATCTGAGTGCCGCTCAATCGTGGTGGCTGCCAGTACCAGATTTGCCGAAGATGATTGAGAACTTTGATCCGCTAGATGACAGTGATTACTGGAATAACACAGTTCTCCCTTTCATTGCTGCGAATCCAAGTTTGCTCTACGCTGTTGCAGGCTTTCCACGCTCAGATCCGCGAAATGATCGATTGAATTCAACGCTGTTGACGAGCGATCAACTTGCCCAACTTCAAAGTCGAATTGATAGCGGGACCGAATACTTCCCAAGACTTCAATCGAACAGATAACAATGCGTTGCAACCGAGTTCTCGATAGCGTCGCCCTTACCATTAGGCAACTCCTCGAACCGCTTGAACGCGGTCGTTCGCGGATAAATGTCGTGCAACATGGCTTACGCAACTTTGGCCGGTGCTTTCTCCGCTTTTATTGCAAGCGTCTCTTTGAACTGCTCAGCATCTGGTTCAAGCAAAAACGTTACGCGTCCGAAGTGCTTTGCTACAGCCTCGCGAATCTCGTCTAATGTCACTGCAAAATACTCTTTTCGCAGATTGACCAAGTTAACGCGACGGTCGGCAAAGTGGCGATGAAGCGTGTTTTCTAGGGCGGGTGCGTCTTCACTGAAT
>JANNNN010001230.1:0-5556 GCA_031398555.1 Planctomycetia bacterium
GGGGCTTCGCTTTTTCGTCGGCTAAACGCGATTTAAAATAGCCTTCGGCTTGATCGACAATGGCTTTTGCTTCAGCCGGATAAGCCTCGCTCAACGAACTGTTGTACAGCAAGGCCAACGATGAATACGCAGACCCGCTGGCCGGATTTTCAGGACTGAGGGCCGTTTTCGACTGTTCGACCATCGTGTCCAAGAGGCTCTTAGCTTCAGCCAATTTATCAGCCAAAACCATAGTGCGGACTTTGAATTGCATCACCAATTTGATCGTAGGCGATTCCGCTCCAGCCGCTTGGTTCAGCTTCGCGAGCGTACCTTCGATGATCGTCATGCGATCTTCGTACTTCATATCACGATCGGTTTGAACTCGCATCGTGGTCGTTTGATACAGGAGCATTGCGGAAGCTGGATCAAGTTCCTCCCTAGCCATCAGTTTTTCAACTAAGCCCGCGATCCGCTTCTTGGCGTCTTCCGGCTTGGTGCGACCCAGCATCGACGCGAGTTGATACTCCATGTTCAGCAGCTGGCTATCATGCGGCGCATCGGCAATCGCCGCGTCGAGCTTGGCTGACGCATCGTCTAACTTTCCCGCCGCGAGTAGCTTACTGAAGACTTCGCGATTAAAGACCGTCTCTGCTCCATCTTTTTTGTCTTCTTCATCACCCTTTTTCTCTGCGATTAGTGAATCGTCGTAGCCCCATGCCGCTGCTGGCGGGAGGCATACGGTGCCACTAGTCGATAAGGCTCCGACAACAGCCAGACTCCAAGCGGCAAACCGCCGCCTAATTCGCACTGTCGTTAATGTGGCCAGTTTGACATCTTCTTTACGCGTGTTCATTTTTGACTCAGCTATGTAGAAAAATTGGCTTCCGAAAATTCCGCAGCATGGAGAGGTAGAGTTAATGTAACACTCCACAGCAGCGAATCCTACTCGCACCTCCGTTTTTTAAACCAATTGATCTTGACCGCCACGGCAGCTTTTGACTAATTCAAATAGCGGAATCCCCTTTTGCTGTTTGAGGTAATCGCATGTTAATACGTCGAAATTGGGTAAAGGCGGCATTTGCTCTGCTGGCTGGCTCGACCGTCAGCAGTGGGCTTGTTGCAGAACGGGCTGTAGCGCAAGAAGGTTTTGGCAACAATTTTGCCAACTCCATCGACAGCATGCACCTTGTAAAACTCGAAGATCAGCTCCGATACGGCTTACGTTGCGCCCGCCCCGGTCAAATTGAATACGTACAAACTGTCGCCCGCGCCGTCGATGAAGGTCGACTACCGCGAGCCATGGTCAACTTGGTTTACCGATGGGCCACTCAACGCGACACCAACGTACCATTTCCATACTTCCAATTTGCCCTCGAAGAACTCGCCCGCCGCCGAGGCATTTCCATCAGCGGCGCGTAGTCTGTGGTGAACCAGAACAATCAAGACGTTGCGAAACTACGACAAGTCGCGTTCTTCGAACAATAGCAGCGCAAGAAACATCGCCAAGCCAACATATAGCAAGCAGTAAACCAAGCTGGCTGATAACAGCGACATGGTGATCGGGTTGCCGGCATCAATGGCCGCTTGCATCGAGAAGTGCTCGAGGATCGGAATGATCGTGGCCACCAGTTGGGCAACGAACCGCACGATCTCAAAACCTTCCTGGGTGCTACTGACCAATTGGGTTGTCAAATTACCGACAACGTAGATGGCAAAGCAAACTGACAGGTTGGCCAATTGCGGTAAACGCGTTGCCAATGCCACACTGATTGCACTCAAGACAATCGTCTGCATAAACGCCATGGCCAAGCCAGGAACTGTGGTGAGCATTTCTTGGTGGCAATTCTGCCAAATCAAATCTTGAAATGAATTTTCGCGAGCATCATAAATCGGCTTGTATGCGACGGCACCCAATTCAAAAGTTCCTAGTACGACAAACATTAAAAACAGTAACCAGAAAATCCCCAAGAATTTGCCGATCACAAAACTGCGCCGCTGAATGGGCTTGCTGAGAACCGTCAACGCAGTGCGACCTTCAATTTCTTCGCTGATCGAACTGCTGGCTGACCATATACCTTGAAACGCAGCCAATATCATGATCGTCGTAATGCCACAGTCCTTTAGCAATTTGATATCTTCACCAAACGTATTGAATGGCAAGAATACGAACAGCATAATTGCCAACACGCCTAGCAACATCATCACCATGAACAGAGGCTGAGCCAACTCATTCTTCACCGTTGCCAGCGCAACTGCACTGACGCGAGGTGCAACGGCCTGCTGCAACAAAATTGTCAAACCCACCAAGAACACGCCCATTGCGGCTAGCAAAAAAGTCCGCGACTCAGGTACCGCTGGACGGGTGAGAATCTTGAATTCAATGGTCGCTTCATCCACTTCTTTATTTTGGATAAAGAGCTGCTGTTCTTCGCCGAACGGAATGGGGCTACCTCCGGATTTTTGAGTTCGGCTCCAACTGATCGTCTCATCCGGAGCGATCTGATGCGGCGCGCGAGTGAACTCCAGAGTGTTTGGAGCGTCAGCCAATACTACAATCCGATTCGATTTGATCTCGATGCTCTCAACCAAATCTGGATTCAGTTGAGTCTCAACTGCAACGAACGGAGCTTCGTCGCCCTTATCCGATCCTGCTATTTTTCGCGAAAACGAATCCAGCCCTGTGCGGAACAACTCTGGGAAACTCGAAAAGGCTCTCTGCGGTTTTTCGACTACCACTGTGCTTGCCAAGCCAATGACAATGACTATTGTTGTGGTCAGCCACAGGTAACCCGAAACGCCTTCAGTCATGGTTGCAAACGCGCTCGTCGCCGCTTGCTTTGAGCAACAGAAGACAATTGCCCAGCCTAAGATGGCGCTCAAAAGAGTGAGGGCGATACCCAACATCAACTTTTCTGTGCCTATTAGCTCGCTATTGTCGCTGGCGGGCTGAATCAGCAGAAAGTAGCCAGCTCCTGCAATCGCTGCGGTGATGACTAAGGCAACCATATGCCCCGCTATCGAGTGCGAAAGTCGCTCCCAGGCTGGGACTGCGGATAGCATCCTTGTCACAACAATGAACAAGCCGACTGCTACCAAGCCGATCGCCAATCCGACGCCTAAAAACCAAACTGGCGTCAACCACTTTGTTAACCAAGAATCGTTTGGTCCGGCAGCCAGAAGGGTGAGTGCGGAAAAGTGGGAGGCCAAGCCCGAGAACGATGCTGCGTCGAACATAGTGCGGTTTATCGTGAGGGAATTTAGGACAGGTCCAAACAAGAACAGCTATTGGTGCAACATTCTGAACTAGAAAAGCAATCCAGTCGACATGGCTGAACTAGAAACTGTGCACAAGCGTTACGCTTCCCGATCGCCCCCCGTTCATCAAATTTGTTCGAACAGAGCAAAACCCGCTAAATACTCGTGCCAATGACTCTAACCCAGCCGCATTTTCGCCAAACTCGAGACGCTAGCTTGTTGATTTTAAAGTAACCCAAAGCGTGAGCGAGGGAACTGACACCCGTCGCTGACTGACGCTTCGGGTTGCTATCGGAGACGAATTTCTTGTGGCAGGGATAAAACCAACAAGCCCTTTGACGCATTCCGCTACCCCCAAACTCAATTCGGATGAAGCACCAAGGCCAAATTCAGGGCACTCCACCACTAACGACTTCAAATAATTCCGCGGAGTCCGCCTCAAACGGCCATTCAACGCGTCGAAGTATCCCAGCTTCCAGCAAATTCTCGATATCCTCACGGCTCGGCCAGTCGCTGAAGCCGTAATTGCCAGGGTTTCTATAACGAGCGATCTCCATCCAGTTGATCATCAAGTGAGTCGCCTCGGCAGCCTGAAGATTGGCCCGCTGTTGCTCCACGGTTTTTCCGTTCAGCCAGGTTTCTACCGGCGACACATCAAAGCAGGTGCTGTAGACGATCGGCATTTTAAAATCGAACGCTCGAGCTTCCCCCACTAGAAGTAATTTCGTTTCCGTTTGTGGAAGGTTTTCATTGCACCAGGCAATCGGTCGACTGATCCGCCCTACATTCTCGTCATCTCCCCCATCCGACCGCAGTCCCTCAAGCGAGACAAAGTAACGGTTGTCACCCACGGCGGGCGAAGCATTAATCACAATTCCGTACATCAAGCCGAAAAGCACAAGCGCCGTCGCCAATCCATGCGAAACCCGTGTGACCAACCAAGCCAAACCGAATCCGGCCAACACAGCCCAAATCGAAACGGCTGGCAACCAGAAGCGATCGATCCGGTGCGTTGCAAACCACCACACTAATAAAATCCAAACCGAACAGCCTAACCAAACCGTCGGCCAGTTTTTAGGCCAGTCTGCTCGCGAGGCAGTTTTTTGAATGCCTGCAGCATGGCCAATCACAAGTGGCCCCAGCAACCCGCAGGCTACCAAGAACAAGAGTATGGGTTGCGACTCTTCGGACGCGACCACAATTTGCTTTGCCGAAGCGGCCAGAGCTTCGAGTGAATATGCCGGCACACGATGCGCCTTCGACCACTGAAGCGCGCGAGAGGCATCCAAGCCCTTGCCTCCAAAGACTGAGTAGCCCAAGGGATAAACCGGATTGCCCGTCAGCACCGCGTTCTTCACATACCAGGGTATACACGTCAGCGACAAACCGCAAAGCACTGGCAAGACCCATTGTTTAGTAAGATTCCATCGACTCGCCTTCGGGACAATAAGCAGCGCCGAACCAACCGCTGCGAAGCATGGCATAACTGCGTAAATCAAACCTGGATATTTAGCTGCTGCCGCCGCGCCAGCGTATAGGAAGATGAGTAACACCAGCCACTTTGAACCTCGCGTCTCGGCTTCATCGGCACTATTGGCCAACCTCGCCCAAAGTTCAGTTACTGCCACCAGACTTGCAAGAATATAGGTGCTCATCGCCGCATCGATCAGCCCCGAAGTTGCCACATGCGCGTTGCCTGGAACAGATAACCATAGGCCCGCCGCTCCCCATCCGATCCAACTCGAATCGGTTTTCCTCGCAACGAAGCCACCAATCAACAGGGCCGCGATCAACGAATGAGCTCCAATGATCGCTTTGCCCATCAGCCCACCCAACCACCAATGATACGAAAGTTCAACGTGCGACCCGCCCAAAGCACTCATCGCTGCCAAACTATGCATCTCCAACCCCAGCGGCATGTTCGCATAAATATTGTGGTCGTTGAAGCCGATGTGACCGAGCTGATAAAACTCCTTGGCCGATTGCAAATGGTATTCAACTACGTCGAACTCAAACGGAGGCATCAACGCGCCCAGCCCATAAATCACGACTAGGACGATCGTCAGTACCACTACCAAACGTCCCGCCAATTGACCAAACACTCCGCTCGCTGCATCGCCTTCAGGCAGCCATCGCGAACTGCCGAACGTGGTTCGAGCGATGGGTAACGTAAAATGCCAAGCCACTGCCGCCATCAGCGCCGTCACAAACATTACAGCGGAACTTGCGCTGCCCCCTGACAGCCCAACCAGCAGCGTCGCCGTCGATAGAAGTGCCAATCCCGCTAACATCGTCAGCGAAACCGCTTCCGCCCAAGTC
>JANNNN010001255.1:0-6412 GCA_031398555.1 Planctomycetia bacterium
TCGTTCTTGGTTTCTTCAAATTCGGAAGCATCGGGAATGACGATTGAGTTCGGCGACATTTGTTCGAACTGTTCTTTGAGCCGCTTAAGATACTCGTAAGTTTCTGGTTGGCGAGAGGCGTCAATGACACGCGTCGTGCTCGCGCGTCCACCTGGAGGGGGCAGTTCACCGAGTTTTACGAGTAAACCGCGAACTTCTTCCATTTCGATTTCGTTCGCCCACACGAGCACTTGGTTATCCTGCACATTCGCACTGACTCGCATCTTATCCGTCTTCTTGCTTGACGAACTGCGAGGCGAGTAGAAGTCAAAATAGGAGTAACGACTGCTGCTTTCCTCTTTCTTCTCATCCTCTGCGCCCATTAGGAACTTGATACTTCCGGCGACCGCTTCGGCGTCTAACCGTCGCAACTGAATCACGTTGGCGCTTCGTTGGGAGCCATCGAGCCGATCGATGATCGACTGAATCATGTACTGGTCGGCGATGGATGCGTAAGCAATGATGGCTTGGTTGTTCTCATCAACCTGCAGCTTTGTGCTGGGTTCGAGTACGTCCATTGCCAAGAGGGATTTTACTAATTCACTTGGCTGCAGCGAAGCAAGCCGAAACACTTTCATGCGAATGCCAACGCGTTCGAAGTCGGCGGATTGGTTATTCGGTACGTCCATCCGCTCGATAAAAGAAGCGACGATCGCCATTTTGTTTTGTGGAGCATGGACAATCACGCTGTTGTTACGATCATTGGCGACGAGATAAATTTCCGCTTTTTGAGCCGGAAGTTTGCCGGCAGCGCCGCCCTGCTGTTGTTGCTGCTGCATCTGTTGCATCTGCTGCTGCATCTGCTGCTGCATTTGTTGTTGCATATTTTCCATCCCACCGCCCTGTGAGGATGATGAGGGCTTTTTTAAACCGAGGAAGATCTCAAGCTGTTCTTTTACGAAGGTTGATCGGGCGTGCTTCAGTTGAAATTCACGCGCTAGATCGGCGATGGCTGTGAGCGACTGTTCTTGGTCCAGCACGCGGTGAATGTCGTTCAGATTGGCGGCTGCATCCATGACTTCCAACCGATTGGTAGCGACGAGCGGAGTGATCTTGCCATTTGGGCTGAGCATCGATTTAAACTCTTCATGCACATCAGCGGCAAGCAAGAACGTGAGTTCGAAGGAGGAACGCACAAAGCGATGCGGTGGTTGCATTGCCAGCGCGGACGGCTCAACTCTGGGAACCATGGCAGGATTGATAGAAGCGATTTTTACGACGGACACAACTCCTTCACTTTCGAGCATCGTAAATCCGCGCATCAAAAGATGACGATTGATTGCGTCGCGAGTTTCTTCAATGGTGTGTGGGCGTTGCGTAGTGAGGTTGAGGTAGTCGCCGGGTAATTCTTGCCAATCAAGTGAAACCTGCGAAACTTCGGAAAGCCATTTCAGCAAATCGGGCCAAGGCTGATTGCGAAACTGGAACTCTATTAAACCTTTCTCGTTCGGTAGGACTTTCAGTTCGTCAGGATTCGGTGGTTCAGATGGGGCGTTGGTACGTTGAACACTTTTAGGAGCAGCATCTTTTCCGTCCTTTTCTTCTTCACCTGCCTTCGAAGGGTCCTTCGCTCCGGGATTCTTCGCCGCTTGAGATGTTGCTGCTGCAGCGGCTGCGGCTTGCGCTGCGGGATCTTGTGGCTGGCTCGACGATGGCACAGGTTCGCCAGTGGTCGGTAAGCCTGCCACCACGACGGTCTTTTGACTCGCAGCCGGTGCTTGTCCTTCGGCCTGCGGAACAGCGATAAACTGATGCCAGAAAACGACTACAGCGGCGAGGGGAGCAGCCAAGCGAATTGACGGCATAAAAAAATCCAGTTTATTGATCCATTGTTTCGTTCAGAGGTCAAAATGAACTCTCCCAATTATGGCCAAGTGCTAAGCAGGTTGCTACCTGCTTTTCAGGAATTCACGTTGCTTTGACAACCCGATTCCTAATTAGGGCTGATGGTGTAGGGTATGGACCGAATTTTGGCCCGTTTTTGATTGTTGCGACCGCTTTGGTCCGTCCCAAAAAAAATGTCTTTCGAAGCGACAGATGGCGTTTGGGGTACGTTCGATCGTTGCATATCAACTCCCCAAGACCGGTGCTGGGAACGGACTAGCTGGCGTACCGGGGACGGATTGCCTGGCTGCGGAGTTCCTTCGCGCACGACTCCAAAAGTGAAAGCACTTCGGGTGAAATATGAAAACTAAAGTACGAACGAACCAATAATCATGGGGTGCGGGCGTTCTCGATTCGAAGTCCTTTCGTTATTCGCAAAGTCTTAGGTCGCAAATCCGATTGTCGACGCCTCTTTATGATAGAAGGCATCACGACAATGGAATGACGAGCAAGTAAATGCGAAAATCGACTGAAGAACTTGTCAACGAGACTCGAACGGGGGATTCAGGAGCGTTTACTGAATTGGTCCGGCTTTACGAACGGGCCGCTTGGCTCGTTGCGTGGAAAGTGCTTCACGATCATCACTTGTCATCCGATGCCATTCAGAATGCTTTCATCGAAGCGTATACGCACTTGCCTCAACTGAAAACGTCATCCCATTTCGGGCCGTGGTTGATGCGGATTGCTCACCGAGAGGCACTTCGAATTGCAAGGCGTGTCGACAAATCGGTTCCTCTCGATCCCGTCTTAGAAATCGCGGAGAACCAAACAAATGATAGTGACAGAAACTCGCTGATCCTAGCGATCGGCGAGTTACCCGAACATGAACGAATGGTGGTCGCTCTCAAATACTTTAGCGGCTATTCCCTCGCAGAAATTGCGAGAGACAACGGTCGGCCAATCGGTACCGTATCCAAACAACTTTCGCGTGCAGTCAATAGACTTAGAAAAATCATACAGGAGAATTACGATGACAAAAAGTGATATCGAATCGCGGCTTCTAGATCTTGCCAATCGATGGCCGGTTGGCTCCGTTGCCGACGCCGTTGAGCATCGACTGCGCTCTATTCCGAGACCTCGACAGCAACAATCGTCAAGACGAGCGATGCAGTGGACGGGAATGGGAGTGGCGGTTGCTTCTGCTCTCGCAGTCGCAGCGTTTTATGTAGCGATCGTTGCGGTTCCTACGAACCTCTATGCTCAAGTGGCAGACTCGATTCGCAAGTCGATGTCTGCGCACATGCAGATCGTATCAACCAGTGCCGATGGTTCCCGAACTGTAGGTGCGATCTGGTATTCTCGCGAACTCGGAGTGCGAGGTGAATTGGGAGACGAAAGTTTCATCGATAACGGCAAGCAGCAGTGGACTTGGAAAGCAGCCAACGAGGCTCCGGCGATTGTTTCACGCCGTGGCAGCCGCGATGCGATCGCGATGATTGCGGATACTCTGCAGTTACCGAAGGGGTCAGATCAAGTGACACGAGCGACGGAATTGGATCGAGAGATTTTAGGTCAGAAGTGCAATGCTTACAAAGTCACCGTTCCAGTCGGAGCGGATTCGGATCCTCATGGAAAAAAATCTGGGAACAGAATTCTCGCATGGCAAAACGAACTTAAACAGATCGTGCTAGTTCAACACGAGCAGTTGGACACAACAACAGGCAAGTGGCGATCAACTCGAGAGCTGACCATTACCTACGACGTGATGATTGCGGATGAAAAATTCACAGCAAAGTTCCCGGCATCAACACGAATCGTCGACGAAGACCGTGTTTGGACCGAGCGATTCGCTATTGAAAAAGCTCATGCGACCGCTGAAAGCGGAGGATTGTTATTTGCGATTCACGAGCTTTCACGATGCGGCAATGGATCGTACTATGTCGTCAGCTCTGTGCGTGGAACTAATGAGCATTTACGGAAGCATCCTCCAAAATCGCGGCCGCTGAATTTGCAGACAACGCTTCTGGATGTTGCAGAACAATTTTGCTCAGTTACATCGCAACAAGACTGCCATATCCTTCCCATCGCAAGCCATGAGATCGATGGAGTTCATTATCTATGGTGGCTAGCCGTAGATCGGAACTATTTTCGCGTCGAGTCGAGCCAACGTGTTCCACAGCCTGCGGGCAAGAAAATGGAATCTGAACTTGGTCATATCCGATTACCGCTATTGGCCAACTATCGCGGCGAACTTGCGGGATCCTCCATGGTCAGCACATACGCTTCGGTGGATCTACCTAAAGATGATCGCGTTTTGAGTCTCCGTGACGTCGCATTGCAAGTGCAACAAGACTCCGCTCTTTCGCAGCAGGGATTGATGGTGCATACGTTCGAGAACTCAGTTGGAAGCTATGTTCCGGCGAACTCCATAACAGTAGAGCAGATGGTTAAGTTTTTCCAGTCGGAGCTGGACTGGCTAAGCGCAAACGACAAGCTTGGAGAAGCGAATCTGAGCGGAAGTTCGAGTACCGATCTACGAAAATGACTCCTGGTTCCGAAGCACATGCACAAATCGAGCCACCAATACTGCAAATCAGCTTCGATGTCGTGGACAGACGACGATCAATCGCAGCAATCTTAGACTCTAAAACGCCGATAGGCCAGTGAGTAGATTACGGATCAGTCGCATCCAGTTGATGTAGGCACGCTGTTTGCAATTGCTCACGTCGGCATCGGCGTTTAACGAGTTTCGACCCTCGTGCGATCGACGGCAATGTCGTCAGTTTGTGATCTCCCCAAGCTGGAATCATATGACACACTTGCGTTGCTCGAACACTTACAAGCACTTTTCCTAGAAATCAGGAGACTCACGATGAAGGCAGTATGCTGGCACGGGCGTAGGGACATGCGGGTTGACAATGTTGACGATCCCAAGATCGAAGACGCTCGCGACGCGATCATTAAGATCACCGCGACCGCCATTTGCGGCAGTGACCTGCACTTGTACAACGGCGTGATGCCGACAATGCAGGCGGGCGACGTGGTCGGCCATGAACCGATGGGTGAAGTGGTCGATATTGGAAGCGCAATTACGAATTTGAAAAAGGGCGACCGTGTGGTCGTGCCGTTCACGCTCGCCTGCGGTTCATGTTTCTTTTGCGATCGTGATCTATATTCGCTGTGTGACAACAGCAACCGCAACGCAGAAGTGGCACGCAAGGCGATCGGTCAATCACCTTCAGGGATGCTGGGCTATTCGCACATGATGGGTGGCTACGCTGGCGGCCAAGCCGAATACTTGCGCGTCCCCTACGCGGATATCGGACCGATCAAAGTTCCCAATGGAATCCCCGACGAGCAAGTGTTGTTCTTATCGGATATCTTTCCGACGGGCTACATGGCGGCGGAGAACTGCGGTATCGAAGCCGGTGACACCGTCGCCGTTTGGGGCTGTGGTCCAGTTGCGCAGTTCGCGATTCTGAGTGCCTGGATGCTGGGCGCTGGCCGAGTGATCGCGATCGATCGAGTAGAAAATCGGCTGGAGTTGGCGCGAACCAAGGGTCGCGCCGAAACCATCAATTTTGAAAACGAAAATGTGCAAGAGCGTCTCCTGGAAATGACCGCAGGTCGGGGACCTGATCGTTGCATCGACGCGGTGGGCGCGGAAGCGCATTCACGGGGAACCGTGCGCGAATTTGTGGACGACGCACGCGAGGCCATGCATCTCCCCTCAAATCATCCTTATGCGCTCGCTGAGGCGATACTATGCTGTCGCAAGGGTGGCACTGTTTCAATCCCTGGCGTTTACACAAGCACGCTCAGCGACGTACCAATGCACGCGGCGATGAACAAAGGGTTGACGATGCGTATGGGGCAAACGCACATGCAGCACTACATGAAACCTCTTCTGGAGAAAGTCGTTGCTGGCGAGATCGACCCGTCGTTCATCATCACCCACCGGGGAACACTCGACGACGCGCCAGCGCTGTACGAGACCTTCGACGCACGAAGCGATGATTGCGTAAAAGTTGTTTTGAAGCCGTAAAATGTCATCAGGAGTGATCAAAGATAGTCCAGGCAAAGAGCGAGCAGCTTATTTGGCATGCAACGTGCAATCCTCGTCAAGCACTAACCGTAAAGTCACGCAATTCATGCTTGAGCGGTTAAGCTATAACCAAGGAGCGAATCTCATGGCGACAAATAAAGTTGAAGAGGAAACTCGCGAAGAACTTCGCAACGAAGATCCAATCACTCATCAAGCTGGAGCGCATCCCGTCGGTAGTGGTGTTGGGGCGGCACTGGGTGGCGCTGCGACGGGCGCGGTTGCCGGTCTTGCAGCTGGTCCAGTCGGCGCAGTTGCTGGCGCAATTATCGGTGGTGTCGCAGGTGGACTTGCCGGTAAAGCCGTCGCAGAGAGTTACGATCCGACTGTTGAAGCAACTTACTGGCAAGACGAGTATAGAAATCGCCCTTACTACAATAAAGCCCACAGCTACGACCACTACTCGCCCGCATATCGAGCAGGCTGGGAAGCTTATGACGCAGACGC
>JANNNN010001284.1:0-5465 GCA_031398555.1 Planctomycetia bacterium
TTACGTCTTGCCGAACCTTTAAGTGTTCTCATGAGAACGAACTCTCCAACTTAGTAACTCAGGTCCCTAACGAAATGATTGCTCGACGGCCGACCAGATCAATCTGGTAGATAAGCAGTCGAGCGTGGGTGTGATTTTCACACCCGCGGCGCGGGTCAATGGCCGCTAACGTCAGGAGTTGAACCCAGGTACTTTGAACAAACCCGCTGTGAATCTAATGCGAGGCCTACTGCCAGACTTTTTTAATAGCTATTGTGGCGCAAGCAATCCAAAATCTGACGTGTGAAGTGCGGATGCAGAACGCGCGTTCCACGTAAATTGCGTTTACGTTTTGCACTCATACGAATCGCCAAGTGGCTCGTACCCGCCCCGCGATGCTTTACTTTTCCGTTGGCAGTGACGCGAAATCGCTTCTTCGTCGCCTTGTGAGTCTTCATTTTTGGCATGTTTTGGTCATTCCATTTTGAACTGAGCCGCAGTTGCTGATCTGGTTCGGCATCTATATTTGGGGGTGAGATCCCATAATCGGCAGCCGTCTCACCCGTTTTCTAGTTGAATCCAGCAAGTTAGCGGCCTATTTTGGCTTCGACAAGCCCAAATGGCTAGCGGACCTTGTTTTGCTGTCACAAAGTCCACAAAGTGGCACTTCCAGCCACCCAATTTCGATCGAGGATCAAAGTTAGTCTCCAAGACCTGCTTCTCGCTCACGCGGTTTCGCTGGCCTCGCTTCCGGAAAATGGCATGCAAACCAGTTTTGCTTCCATCAGCGACATTCTGCTGCGCGACTTCGACTACTGCACCAATTTGACTTCCCATTGATGCTGCACTGGCATCGCAAGCGAGTGAATTTCAGCTTGCTTTGCGTCGATCAACTGCTTTCGCTTGGCAAGTTCCCTGGGTTTGCGTTCGGCTGCGACGTCGGCCAGCCAATCCGGTACGTTGGAAAGGACGACTCCGCGAAAACGACTGTGGACGATTGCATTTTTAGCATTGATAGCATCAGAGACTTTCTTTGCCTGTGCATAAACTGGCCCAGCGCGAACGTTACCAAGGTTCACGCCTCTACCCAACTCCTCGGCCGTATGCTTGGCGATCTCCACTCCATCAACTGTGATCGTGTACGTTCCAGCCGCCAACCCGGAGGCTTTTAATCCGTACCAGTTAAGATCCGTCAAGTTGTTCACGTAGGGAAGCATAGAGTCCCACTCAGGAACAGTCGGTAACGGCAGGGCTTCGTCCAATCGATCGAACCCGAGCGCGCCATCAGTTCGCTTTACATTGGTGACTGTACAGCGAGTCGCCTGAGCATCGCCTGCGGCGGGAATGACGGCTTCGCTGACCATGGCTGGCGCTTTTAGTCCAGTCAGAATCGCGTAGGCCATGAGTAGTCCACCGTCCGAATCGGTGTGAACACTATCGGGGAACGGCTCAACCTTGTCGGCTTTGTCTGCGACGAGCTTTTCCAGGGTCGCGCGAGTCATTGCGTATTGATCTACGAACGGAACACTCTTGGCCAAAGCGATCTCTTTGAGTGGCGCGTAAAACTGCTTCTGCGTTTCCAGGTATAGCGCGCGGTCCTTATTTTTGCGCCAATCAACCGCATTGGGCGAAATCAAAATCGCTCGAACTCCAGCGTCTTTGGCCATCGTAAGCATCTTGGTAGTATTATCAACGTACGCTTTGTTGCGATTAGCATCAAAACCGCCGTAGCCACCATCATTCATTCCAAAGTTAATGGTGACAATCGTCGGCTTTTCATCGAGCACCTGTTGTTGAAAACGGTTTGCACCGCCGGTCGCTGTATCGCCTCCTATACCAGCGTTCATAAAAGACAACTTCCAGGCTGGAAACCGAGTCGCCAGATAGCGTTCAATGTCGCTGGAATATTGGTACTGCTCGGTGATACTATCACCCAGGAACATTACCCGATCACCTTCCTTGAACGGAAACGTATCTTGCGCGGTCAAGGACTGGCAGAACGCCAAAAGAACTAAAACGGTCATAGCTGAAGAAGCAATCTTTTTCATCGGTGGGCTCTTAACGAGAGGTAGGGGGCATTGGACGTAGCATAGGCTTCCAGCCTGTGGATCGACACCTGTCGATCCCAACGGATAAACCGAATCACGACACTACAGTAACACATAACCACCATATTACACTTGATCTACAATGGAAATCGGTTTTCTATCTTATCACGCGAAGAAGCTCAAGCACCACCCAAGGAACCGACTTTGACAATCCCAGTGCACGCATACCTCCTTCGCTTGCTTATCGCACTGCTGACCGTCGGTTCCTCGGAATCGCTTGCTGTTGCCCAAGAAAAGCAATACGAAGCGAATGAGACGGTCGCTTTTTTTGAATCGGGCGTGCTGCCTGAATTGAAGTTGGTCATCAATGGCGAAGGCCAACAACGACTGCGGGATGCACCTCGCGACTACACCCGTTGCTCCTTGATTGAAGATGGTACGACTACTCTAAAAAGCATTGGCGTGAAGCTGAAAGGGGCCGCCGGCAGCTACCGTGATTTCGACGATCGACCCTGTCTGACATTGAATATTGACAAGTATAAAAAAGACCAGCGTTTTCACGGAATGGAGAAGTTCCACTTGAACAATGCGGTCCAAGATGAATCGTATCTGAACGAATGGTTGGGCTGCGAACTTTTCCGGCAAGCAGGGATTCCAACTCCGCGCGTCGGCCACGTTCGGCTTTGGATCAATGATCGTGACTTGGGACTATACGTTCTCCGCGAGGGTTTTGATCAGCCATTTTTAAAACGTTCCTTTGGCTCCAGCGACGGAAATCTTTACGATGGCGGATTCGTTCAAGACATTGACAGCGAACTGGAGATGGACTCCGGCGATGATCCCGACAACCGCGATGATCAAATCGGATTGGCGACAGCTTGCTACCACCCCGAGCAAGCGGTTCGCCTGTCATTGATCGCCGAGCGACTGGACATGAACCAGTTCATTACATTCATGGCTCTCGAGCGAATTTGCGGGCACTGGGACGGTTATACGTTAAACATGAACAACTATCGCATCTTCTTCCCCAGGAACAGCAAAGGGGTTTTCCTACCGCATGGGATGGATCAACTTTTGGGCGACGCTAGTGCTGGCCTCTATGATCATACGAATCCTTTGGTCTCTGCGGCCGTAATGCAAAGTGATACGTGGCGAGAAAAATATCGCCAACGTTTAGTTGAGTTGGCTCCTTTGTTTGTGCATGCTGATCCGTGGATTGCGAAGCTAGATGACGTTTGCAAGCGACTCCAACCTGTCCTCCAGTCAATCGATTTAGAACGCGCAGCCAGTCACTTGGAACGCGTCAATGAAGTGAAAGATCGACTTCGTCAAAGGGCTGATGCATTGCCAGAATTGATTGAGCACGGCATGCCGCAGCCAGTTGATTTTGGTTCTTCGGAAACATTCCAACTGCCCGATTGGTATCCATCCGTCGAAGCCGAAGATGCCAAGGTAGAGGAGGCTGATTGCGAAGGCACTGCGAGCCTCTCCATCACGCGTGAACCTTATGGCGACTACTCATCCTCATGGCGCACCCAAGTTCTCTTGCCACGCGGCAAATATCGACTGGAAGCCAGGATTAAGACCCAGAATGTCATCCCGATCCCAGATGACCAAGGCCGCGGTGCCGGCATTCGTCGCTCCCAATCGGGTCGATCCAATGAACTGTACGGTACCAACGACTGGACGATGGTCAGCTATGAGTGGAGTGTCGCAGAGGACCAACGCCAAGTTGAACTGGTGCTTGAACTGCGAGCCCGACATGGGCAAGTTTGGTTCGACCGCGAGTCACTAAAGATTCGTCGAGCCAAGAAGTGATTCACTTCACATCGATAACGGCCCACTAAAGGAAATGCCGGTTGAGTAGAAATGGTTTTATCCGTGGGATCGCTCTGCCATCCGTGGGAAAACGCATTTTGCTGGTCTACTATTGAACATAGTTTGATTCAACGCGTGGCGCCCCTACTCACACTGTCTGTTTCGAAGCGTATCTTAGCTTCTGACGCCAAACGCTCGGATCCGGTGCGGCAGATGCAACGCTAATGGATTGCATGACGATTTTGCCGGCTATGCCGGTTGCCACAGCGGAAAGACTTTGCAATCAGTGAGCCGTCGGCACTAGCCGCGGGTTTCGAAGTGGGTGTCAATGAATGGCAAAAAAACGCTCAAATGCAATGGGACCCGTCTCGTGTTCTAACAATGCCGGTGGTGAAGACCATCGCGACGTAACCGAAGCCTACTTCGATACCCGTGGCTAGCGCCAGCGGCTCACGGAGGCAATTCGCTCAGCTATACTTGTAATCAAAATAAAAAGCACTCCTCCCGACAACATGAAATCATAATCATGAACACTGCTTTGCATGCCAGACTCTCAATTGTCTTTATGGTCAGTCTCCTGTTGGCCGACACCGCGATTGCCGTCGAACCCAAACGCCCCAACGTGATTTGGATCATGGCCGACGACTTGGGATATGGTGACTTGGGTTGCTATGGGCAAAAAGTCATTACGACACCGAACCTAGATAGGATGGCTGCGGAAGGCTTGCGATTTACGCAGTTCTACTCTGGTGCAACCGTTTGTGCGCCGTCACGTAGCGTGTTAATGACCGGCTTGCATCACGGCCACACTCGCGTTCGCGGAAACGCGGGCAAAGGCAATCCAGTTGCACAAGCCCTTCGTTCCGATGACTTGACCGTTGCAAAGCTGATGCAGCATGCAGGATATCGTACTGCTCTGATCGGCAAGTGGGGCCTGGGCGACGTGGGAGCCGCTGAATCAGGATTACCGCGCAAACAGGGATTTGATGAATTCTACGGATTCCTAAATCAAAGTCATGCTCACAATCATTACCCTGACTTTTTATGGCGTAATGAATCGCAGGAGAAACTGGCAAACGTCGTTACAGCGGTTGGCGACAATGGCGGTGGATTCGCCACGGAAGCCAAGGTCTATGCAGATGACTTGTTCGCCGACGAAGCCATAAAATTCGTCAAAGCCAATCGGTCGCGGCCGTTCTTTTTATACTGGAGCATGGTCGTTCCGCATGCTAACAACGAACGCAATCGCGATCTTAAAAACGGGGCGGAAGTACCTGACTACGGACCTTACAGCGACAAGGATTGGCCTGATCCAGATCGAGGTCAAGCAGCTATGATTTCGCGCTTGGACAGCTACGTTGGCCGCATGTTAGCTACCCTTCGCGAACTTGGACTAGCCGACAATACGCTAGTAATTTTCACCAGCGACAATGGTCCCCACAACGAAAGCAGTCACAACTTGGCTCGCTTTAATCCCTCAGGTCCGTTTTCAGGTATCAAACGCAGCTTGACCGACGGCGGCATTCGCGTACCCATGATCGCTTGGTGGCCTACGAAGATTCAACCGCAATCAACGTCCAGTCACGTTGCCTACTTCGGCGATTGGATAGCTACTGCCGC
>JANNNN010001285.1:0-9352 GCA_031398555.1 Planctomycetia bacterium
TCTGTCCTCCACCAGTGACACTGCCTTCGAACGGAACGGCCCGTATCGAACCGGCTAAAGATTAAGAGCGATCACCACTTGGGAGATGCTTTCGAACGGCGCGCTGTTCGAAAGCAAGTCGTCGGCTTCAAGTGGAATCCCGACTGGATGAGCGGGCAAAGTTCGATTCAACCAAATCTCGAAGCAGTCAACAATGGCTGCATCCCATTGCTGGCCAGCTCCGTCACGAATCACTAAAGCGGCTCGTTCGATAGGCATCGCACCGCGATATGGACGCGAACTCGTCATCGCATCAAAGCTGTCCGCGACGGCCAGGATTCGCGCCATCAGTGGAATCGATTCCTGCTTGAGTCCATGTGGGTAGCCCTTGCCGTCCCAACGTTCGTGGTGGTGTAGTACACCGGGCAGAACGAAGTGCAGCTTGCCTACGCGTTCGATAATTCGATGGCCGATCTCCGGATGTTGCTTGATGACCGAGAATTCTTCGTCGGTGAGCGCGCCCGCTTTGTGCAGGATATGGTCGGGCACACCAATTTTGCCAAGGTCGTGCAACAAACCAGCGAGGTAGATTTCTTGGCACGCAGATTCGGATATACCAAGAATCTTGGCGATCTCATAGGCGAGCTTGGCGACACGCTCACTATGACCTTGAGTGTATGGATCGCGAGCGTCGATGGCACTGCTCATCGCATGCAGTGCACCAAGCACCAGTTGATGACTCTCAAGAACAAGGTGAATGTTTTGCGATTGCGATGCGAACAATGTCGCCGCTTCTTCGATGAGTCCGATAGCGTCGGCAAATGTGGGTTCGTTGCCGCCATCGCTCAATTGCGGCTGGCGATTGATGGCGATCAAATAACCTAGGACGTCGTCTCCGATGGCAATCTTCACGCCCAGCAGCGAAGAGACACCGTCTACAGCGAGGTTGCTTCGAACTATCAGAGTTCGTGATGGATCTCGCAATTCAGCCGCAGCCGACTGCACCTGTTCGAAATCAATGGCACTAGGTCCAAACTTGCAACTTTGAAGACCGCTACGTTCCGATTCGCTTGGCTCAGCGATTAGGAATAACGATTCGGCCATCAACAAGCGTCTGAGCGGTTCAAAGATGCCTTGAGCGATCGTGTTGGCAGCGTTGGCGCGATTGATAGCACAGATGCTGGACGCAAAACTTCGTAGCCAGGTTTTCTCGTTTTGACTTTGAGCGATTAGTTTGATTGTGATGTCGAGGCGCAGTTGGTCCTCGCGGGCGCGTTCCGTCAGCTGCCAAGATTCCAGTGCGCAACTGAGAGCCGTTGTGCAAAGCGTTGCAGGGCCGCGTTGCAGTGAGAATACCAAAAGCCCGCCATCGCATATCTCGGCCACTGCAAGCGAATGCTGACGATCAAGTTGAATACTCTGCGGACGTCGCTGCTGCTGTGCTCGCTCGATGCAGCCATGAATTACGCAACCACTGGTCGCGTACTTGGCGTGCAGTGCTAGAAAAGCAACGCTCGCAGCCCGCCAATCGTCGCTGGCTGATTCGAAGACCATCACAGATTCAAACGAACGCTCGCCTAAGAACTTTCTCAGGTTCTCGGCCAGTTGCGTCCTACTTGGTGGTATTGGTATCAACGGACGAAATCCCCTACCTCGGCACGAGTGTCGACGGCTAGCGCTGCAGAGCTCATTCAGTTGCTGTACTAATCTGCGGCAATGACTGCCGGGGCAACGTTAAGATAGGATGAAAAATCCAACATGAGAGTGCGCCGGCCGCTGACGAGTCGCAGCTTCGACCGGAATAGTTGAATATTGCGCCAGCCAAAGACGGCAGGGTCCTTACGTCCGATTTAACCGTTAATGACGGACGTAGTCATTCGCCCGCCTTTTGGCGGCTAAGTGTCGCCTTTCGCTCCTAGGCTGACATTCATTTTCAAAAAAAATGTCAGCCTCTTCGCGAAAGTAGCGTCGAATTAACTTTAGCGGGTTCCGGCTGATCAGACTTAACTGTTAAGCAATCTTTTAGGAAAAAAAGGACGGACGGGACAAATGGTCCCATCCTACGGCTCATGCTAGACGAGCTGGCAAAGGGCGACACTAGTGACTCATGATGTCAATCGCTCGGAATCGCACTGGGTCGTTGTGACCTGCGAAACCGAAGTACCCCGAAGTTCGATCCTTGCCTGGATGTGGTGAATTCGCCATGTATTCGGTGACCTTCGAAACATCGCCATCCAGGATCACCGTTCCATTGAGTTCGACGCGAATAGTTGAACCCTTGACGGTAACTTCCTGATAATTCCATTGTCCGGCAGGACGTTGGTAACCGAGTTTTGCAGCGAGGATACCGTAAGCCGAACCGTGATATTGGCGTGGGTCGAGCTTCGCGTACTTAGGCGAACCGTTATCAAGCACTTGCAGTTCGCACATGCCTACGTAAGCCGTATCGCCTTTGCCCGGATAGCGAATGGCCAAGCCGTTGTTACCGCCTTCGGGAACCAGGAACTCAAGTCGAGCGGTGAAGTCGCTGTATTCTTTTTCAGTATGCAAAACTCCGCCATGACCACTCTTACAACGAATGGCTCCCTCGATCACTTCATAGTTCTCGGTTTCGCCTTTCCAGTTGCTCAAATCTTTGCCATTAAACAGTGCAGTGTAAGTTCCCTGGCTGTGATCGCGGAGCCACTTATTGGCTTCTTCAGCGCCGATTTCACGGACGAACAGGTTTCGCCACTGAATCTCACCTCCGTGCGTTTGCAACTGAATGACCCCTTTAGCGAATAGAGGTGAAGCGCGATCCCAGAAGTTCTCCATGATTGCATTATCGACAACCTGTTTTCCGTTTAGCCATACGCTGGTTCTAGCTCCGACTTGAACGATGCGAAGGGTGTTCCATTCGCCGAACGGCTTGTCGGCTAGTACAAGTGGATCTTTGCCAGCTGCTCCAGCGCTATTGTTCCACAAAGCGCCGCTACCTTTGTTCGCGCCGATGTTGAACTTGGCTTCTTCAGTGCTGTCCCAGATTTGAACTTGGGGAGTCCCACGCAAGTAGATCCCGCTATCGGCTTTGGCGACCGTTTTGTAATCGATGAAGAGTTCGATATCGCCGTATTCCGCGTTGGTTGTGAGGTACTCGCCGTGCCCATCGTTAATAAGCACGCCGTCTCGAACGATCCAATTTGTGAGCAGGTTCTTATTCCATTCAGCCTTCTTTTCCGCGCTGGTTTCCGCCCAGTTGCGAGGATCCAAATGCGGCCGCCCATGCCAACCGACAAGATCTTCGCCGTTGAAAAGAGCTTTGAAGGCCGGAGGTGGCGGCTTAACTCCCTCGTCGCCCTGCAATTTGGATGTTGCAACGCTTACTGTCAAAGCGCAGAACGCCAGCAGTGAAGTTCGGGCGAGGATGCGAAGAAAGCAGAGATTCATAAATTGATCCTTGAACTTAGGTGAGATGCGAACAGGCGGGAGCGGACAGACTGATCTGTCAGTTGCAAGCTGAATCGCGAGCAACAGGACCTCTAAGATAGCTACCCCAACCGATGATTGACAACCGTTTGACGTCAACTTTGTCCTTTTCGTTAAAAACCCTCCAATCGCTACTTGCCGCGGGGCTCGAAGGCGGAATTTCAATGCCGAAGATGCGAAAGGCCAAGCAATCCGACTAGGCTGGAAGGGGTGTCGATCTAACTGCCGTAGCTGGTTTCGTAAGAAACCGGATGCAATCTGAAGTAGCTGGTTTCGTGAGAAACCGGATAGCGCAAACGTGATTCGCAATTTCCTCCGGTTTCTTACCAAACCAGCTACATCTCCTTGGGTGAATTTTGAATGGCGTTTGACCTGCAATGCGATGAACTGGTCGATTTCGATGAATACGAATTTCCGAGCCTTGATCGCTCGCCTCGCAAAATACAATTCCACCGCATCGGCGCATGCACTCAGATTCTGATCCTTTGCGTAGCTGCTGCAATATTCTCGAGTGCGTGGGTTTGGTCATCGCCGGACTGGTTGCAACCGACCATTGTTGGAATGTTGTGGGCTAGTCTTTTTCTTGTGGGGGCAGCGGCGGGAAGCGTTCGTCGAGGAAACGCATGCTTTGCCGGTGTGGCTGGCTGTTATGTTTGGTTGAGCCAACTGGCGATGCAGAGCTTGACGCATTTAGTAGCTGCCGAGTGCGGTTTGATCGTCGTCTGCACCTTCTCAGCCGGTTGGTTGGTAATGCAGTTAGAATTTTCGGGGCGATCACCGCAAACATCTACGACGGAACTGCAACGCTACCAGCAATGGACCATTTGGGATCTCGCGCTGCTGACAACTCTGGTTGCAGTGATTTGTTATGCACTTCCCCGGCTGCAGGCCCCGTTAATCTTGCTCAACCAAGTTGGGTTCATTCTTCTTGGCGGATGTATAGGTAGCTGGTTGGCCTACCGATGGGTTTTTGACGACTGCTGGACGATGACAAAATTGATCATGATGTTCTTTGGTGGCGGGTTGTGTATTTGCCTAATGGTCATTTGGCCGCTCAGCGGGCAAAGTCCGAGCGAGTTTTCGTTACTACACACCACAGCCTGGATGTTGACTGGACCGATCGCCGTGATTGCCGCACAGGGATTAACCGTGCTCGGACTACTCACCGCAATTCGAGTCGACCAAGGGTCATTTAATCCAGGAAGGCCACAAGCCGAAACGGTTCCTGCCCGGGTTAAACAACTACGAATCTACTGAAGTTGCCTAAGCCGACAGAGAACTTCGCGAAGTTGTCGTCCGGGATCATCGCAATCAAATTAAAAAACGGCGACGCAATTGTTGTCCACGGGAAGTATGCCCCAAGGTTAGCGTTTTCGCTGGAACTGGTCGCACGGTGCTCGGGAAGCCATTCGTCTTTTATCATCGGTCCACGGTGCGGGCTCATAGCTAAGGCCGAGTCATTTAGAACCATAGTCAAGATCATCACATCCAGAGCCGAAGGCCCCCAATTTGGCATGAAATCAAAATATTTTTATGACGCGGTCAACCACTGCGAAAAATTACTAAAATGTTTGTAGAATATTTGGGACAAAGTTTGCGGAATTAAAAATTGTGAAAATCCATATCGGTGCAATTCCTGAAGATGATTTTGAACCGGACGACTCGTGGCAAGCCATGCGCGAGCCCGGTCCACTCTTGATGCAGCTATTTGCATTTCCAATCGGAATTGGGCTGCTGGTTGTGTTCGCCTTCCTGTGGAAACAAGTTGCGACACTCGGTCCGTTGCAAATACCGCAGCGGTACACAGCGATATTCGGACTAGCAACAATCGCGTCGCTTCCACTGCTGGTAATCGTCCATGAGTTGCTTCATGCGGCGGCGCATCCTGGTTTCGGACTACAGCCAGCCACCATCATCGGCGCATGGCCGCGAAAAATGCTGTTCTATGCACATTACTGTGGGGCGTTAACTCGGAACGCATTTCTTTTGGTGTTTGCAATGCCTTTCATGGTCATATCAGTACTTCCGTTAGCCATTCCATTGCCTCTACTCTGGTTTTACGGCAACGAAGCAACCGTACTCCATTGCACCCGTTCGATACGCTTCCAGGATCGCATCAAAACGGTCAAGAAACATTACGTGATCCCGTCCGAGCATTTTCGCGAGCCAACGGACTTTGGAAGCCGCCACACGATCGCGGCAGATTTCCCATGTTTTGAGAACTCGTTTAGTCCAGATGTCGGTTGAACGCATTTCGAGACCGGCATCGGTTAGCCACTTGCGGTAGTCGGCTTGCGTTCCGAGCGATGGGCAAAAGAAGCCTTCGCAGACTTCATAGACAAGGCGTTGTGTTTCGGCAGCTTGTTCATCGTCACCGGAAAGCCAAGCGCAGATCGCAACACGACCACCGGGTTTTAACCAAGTTGCCGCTTTCTTGAAAAACGCCGGCTTGTCAAATAGATGCTCGGTGCATTCGATACTCCAGACCGCATCGACGGAACCCGGATCGAACTGAACTTCCTCCGCGTCGGCTCGCATAAAATTCGGCCGCGGGTTAGCTCGTGACCAGGCCGCAGAGGTCTTGGCCCAAGTCCGCTGGACAGAACTAATCGTTACACCCGTAACATTGCAGCCGCGATTCTTTGCCAACCAAATACTGGAACCGCCCATTCCGCAGCCGACATCGATCACTCGCTCGCCGCCGGTGATTCCAGCCAACTCTGCCATCCGCTCGGTTAATTGCAGTTGTGCCACTCGCGGCGACTCATCGGCACTCCACAATCCATGATGAATGTGCGGTCCCCACATCAGTCGATAGAACAAAGTTGAAAGATCGTAGTGAGTTCGGATGACGCTTTTTTTAACTTCGGAACAGGCAATCAAGCTAGGTTACTCCTGAGCGGTATCTAATGTCTGGGTTGTAAATCTCATGATGGGGCGAGGTTTTTGAGTGATCTTAAGGCGCTACGACCAAGTCGCCGTAGATCAGCAAACGATCTGCGACCCCCACGGCACCGAGCATCTTTGAATAGGGTTTAATGCCATAGACGCTCTGCAGGATCGCAAAACCACCTCGCAAATGATTCCAACCCTTCACAACTTCGACATCTGCGGCGAATTCGAGCGCCTTGGTCGTCCCATGAAGAGTAAAGTTCCCTTCAAACTTGTATTTCGGTAAGCCTCGTTTGCTGAGCTCGTCGAGCTTAGTGACTCGCTTGGCTTCGAAGGTTGCGGTCGGGAATTTTTCTACATCCAAGACCTCCTTGCCAAGTAAATTTTCATTCACTTGCTTTCGAGTCGCTTCATCCGTGGAACCTTCGAGTCCCACGTACTTTCGCGAGGCGTCGCTATCGGCTTCAAAACTGGTCATATCGAAGACGAGTTTTCCATACGAGCCCGTTGAGTCGGGTTGGTTCAAATGCAGCGTACTGGACTTTAATTTGCAGGAGGCACTATGTTCGTGGCCCAAACCCACTTTTCCGACGCGAACATAAACGCGACTCGTCTCCAACTCCAAATCACCGCTTTTGATTTGCGGTGCAGGATTCTTCGGTAGGGGCTCCTGCGATAGTAGAGCCCGATGCATGTCAACGGCGAGGAAGGCTGCGAAAACCGACAACACCCAAAGCGATGAAACTAAGCTCAAACGCATCACTCCGGCCTCCATAGATTGTCGATGTTGGTATAATTCTTGCAGCGAACACTCAAGCGGTTCGCATGAATCAGATTGTAACAAGAACTTAGGTTGGATCGAGAGGACGAGTCTTTGGGAGTGAATCTAACGAATCGTTATCTCGTCGGTGAGTTGATGGATGATCCCAATTTGGCGGAAAAAGACCATCATCAAGCGTTGCAAGGATTGCGTCGAGTCAATCAACTGAGCCGCACTGCGAGCGTAATTTCCAAAGCGATCGTTCAGCACTGCAAAAAAGAAAAGCTAGCCTTCGTTCGAGTACTGGATTTGGCGTGCGGCGGCGGAGACGTAACCTTTCAAGTCGCCAAACTATTGAAGCAAGCTGGCGTTTCAGCTGAAGTCCATGGCTGGGATTTTAGTCAAACGGCCATCGATTTCGCGCGACGTCAAAGCGATAGTAGCAGCCACTCTCAAGTTCAGTTTGATGTTGCCAACGCACTTGTCGATGCACCTGACCAGTTGTATGACATTGTTTATTGCACGCTGTTCTTGCATCACCTGTCGGACGATGACGCCAAAAAATTACTTGGTGCCATGTGGCAAATGGCAAAGCAAGTGGTTTTGATCGATGATCTTCGGCGTTCCACCATGGGTTATGTGTTAGCGATAGTCGGGTGTCGCTTGCTTTCGAGATCGCCAATCGTACACGTCGACGGACCGCTAAGTGTCCGTTCGGCTTTTACTGAATCCGAAATTTTGGAGTTGTCGGACCGCTGTCAGTTACCACGGCCTGCGATCAAGCGACATTGGCCGTACCGCTTTCTATTGACTTGGACCGCTAAACAATGAGTGCGTTCAATGTTGCCAGTCTGGAAAATGAAACTTGGGATGTGGCGGTTGTCGGCGCAGGAACGGCAGGCGCTTCCGCAGCGGTGCAATTGTCATCGCAGGGAAAACGTGTGTTATTGATCGAAGCCAAAGCGTTTCCTCGCGACAAGGTTTGCGGTGGATGCCTAAACCAGCGCGCATGGAATGGATTGCGACAGATCGTGCCACATGGAAGCCATCTGTCGATGATTTCTCGAATCGAAGCGGCGGGCGCGGTGCCCGTCGATCGCATGCTGCTCAATTGCCTCGGCCGCGAGGCGCGGTGGAAAACTCCGACGATGCAAGCCATTTCGCGGCGCACGCTGGATACACTGCTCGTCGATGCAGCCGTTGAGTCGGGTGCAAAATTTTGTTCTGAAACAACTGCCAAAGTGACCGATGATGACGCAATCGAGTATCGAAGTCTTCGGTTGACGAACTTAAACGGCCAGTCTTGCGTAGTGAGAGCTCGCGCAGCGATTGTCGCCGATGGACTGGGCCATTCGGCACTCAGTGAATTTCCCAACATGGCCAGCCAAGTTGAAACTGGGTCACGTCTGGGACTGGGCGCGATCATTGAAGATAACAGTCAAGCGTATGCGAATCGCGAGTTGACGATGGCCGTGGGTCGTTCGGGCTACGTTGGATTGACTCGCGTCGAGCATGGCAAACTGAACATCGCCGCCGCCGTCGACGCAAGTGCGTTGAAAACGGACGGTCCGCTCGTGGCGATCGAAACGATCTTGCGTAGTTGCCGTCTGCCGCTACCTGACGGATTGAAGAATGTGAAATGGACCGGTACGCTTCCGCTGACTCGAACGAGTCGCATGGTGGCCGCACGGCGATTGTTTACGATCGGCGACTCGGCCAGTTATGTTGAGCCGTTTACCGGTGAAGGCATGTCGTGGGCGATTCAAGATGCGATTCAATTGAGTCGACTGCTGACTGCAGAAGAAAAAAATTGTGAGAGTATGACCTACGCTTGGAATAAACAGTGGAAAGAAAAACTGCGCAGTAAGCAGTGGGTATGCAGAGGCTTGGCGGCGTTGCTGCGTCGTCCGCAACTAGCGAGAGTTTCGCTGTTGCTTGCGCGGTCTGCACCTTGGATTCCACAATGGTTGATTGCCCAGGCGAGTGGCGTCGACCGAACACGTATGAATCATGGAGTAGCTTGATGAGAACTGAGATAATCGGATTTGGAACCGCTTTGCCTGTCGGTTCGTTGACCCAAGACGAAGCCGTGGATGCAGCGGTTCGCCTGAGTGGGCTCGATCCGTTGGCAGAGGGAGCCCGGAAAGCTCAGATTCTGAATGCGCTCTACCGTCGTTCCGGAGTTGGCAGGCGACATAGTGTGGTGTTGCGCGCCGGTGATGAAGATCCGTTTACGCGTCAAACGTTTTACAAGGC
>JANNNN010000019.1:0-13024 GCA_031398555.1 Planctomycetia bacterium
GACTTCTAGTCCGGATGGTCGTTATGTTGCGAAGAACGGACGCCTGATAGTGACGACGCCGCCTGAGGGAAGCAGAATACAGCAGATGTGGACGAAGGATGAATTCCCTAAAGATTTTACGTTGAAACTCGAGTTTCGAACAACGCCCAACGCGGACAGCGGCGTGTTCTTGCGTAAGCCTCAATTGCAATGTCGCGACTATCCGTTGGCCGGTCCTTACAAGCAGTTGCAGAAATACAAAGAAGGTGACTGGAATGAACTGGTTGTAGTTGCGAAGGGCGGCGCGGCCTACTGCACGTGCAATGGCGAGGTGCTTGAAGCCGCCTTCAATTTGCCTGAGACGGGCCCCATTGGACTTGAAGGCGACCGTGGGCAGGTTGAGTATCGCCGCATTCGAATTCGCCATGGCGACAATCTGCTGAGCCCGACCGCGAAATTGGAGTCGTGGCGGTTTGAGACCAAAGATGGCGGCGAAGGGACGATGAATGTCGTCGATGATACGCTGGTTTTCAAGACCACTAAGACCACTGGTACGAACTGGCACGTGCAGGCCTATCAGGGTGCCGTGGATCTCGAAAATGGAGTTGAGTACGTGGTTCGGTTCAAGATGAAATCACCGGACAATTGCTCCGTGGTCCTGCTCGGCTTGATCAATCAAGACGACTGGCATGAGATCGGTTTGAATGAAGAGTTTAGCTCTGGGGCTGAGTTTAAGGACTTCGCTTTCACATTCACCGCACGCGACGTCGTTCAAGGCAACAACCGCATCGGATTTGAAGTAGGCATCGATAAAGGCACAGTGATCGTCAAGGATTTGACTCTAATGAAGAAATGAGTTGGAAGATCTCTCCCGGGCCACTCGTTAGCTTGTTTAACTTTGCGTTGCGTTTTGGCCTTTGGCCTTTTGCTCTTTGCGTTGGTCCGCTAGTTGATCTACCACCGATACTTTCAAATGGGACTTCAGCAGATCCGCTAAAGTGAAGACCGCATCGGGCGGACGTGCTAGCCTTCCCTTGAGAAAACGCAAAGACATAATCGCTATGCCGATTGCACTCAAGTTCACTTCACCCGAAGCGATTGACCAAGCTGGGATACGTGGCATCGAGAGTCATTTGATTGCCACGCAGTGCGCTATCAATCACGGACGATCGAACGCATCGTGGCTTGGTCGGCGACGGCTGCTGAAGCTGCGGAACCATTTCGGCGAGCAGCGACCGGCTTAATAACTCTACTCATTTTGATGCGAGGCGATGCTCAGTTTGACAACGCCAGGGGTTGCATCCACAATGGAGTCTTCGACCCGTCCAAGCAAAATTGTCTCAATATGCCGTCTATCCACCACAAAACCTACAAATTCAGCAAGCGGCGGGCTTCGGTTCTGCACGTTTGCTTGTATTGGCTGCTGTGTGTGAGTGTATGGCGCGGGCCGGTACCGG
The DNA here is from genome assembly GCA_031398555.1 of Planctomycetia bacterium. Lineage (GTDB taxonomy): Bacteria > Planctomycetota > Planctomycetia > Pirellulales > Pirellulaceae > Aureliella. The sequence goes on from JANNNN010000019.1 coordinate 1,437, forward strand.
TTGTACATGAACATGCCCTTGACCTAAATTCGCTAGCCAATAATTGTCAACTAGCGGAACATGCAATCGTTTATCACGCCGATTGCCTAGGTAAAAATTGCTTAGGTCATGAGCGAACTGGCTTACACGTCCATTTCATATTGATGGATCACTTTCCGGATTCTCTCACGGCTGATTCTCATTCGACCGGCCACCATGACATCGGAGCGGCCGACACAACTCTAAGGACAGAACAGCAGCATCTCGCTGCTCTAGAGTTGAATGCTGCTAAGTTGCAGACGATCCAAAGTGACTTGTTATATGTTGCCGAGGATCTTCGTTTTTCTTCGACCGCAGATGCCAGTTTTCTTCAGACTCGCCTTTGTAGCACATCCGCTTTGGCCGTGTTGTGCGTCTGTTTGTGCTGAATCAAAGCACACAAGTTTTGCTCACTCCCCTTTGACGCAAGCGTGAGACAAGACATCTTTATTGGCCTCGGCCGAACCCATTGCTTTCATCGATAGATGAGCATCTTAGTTACATTCGTTAGCCTAGTTTTTCCTTGAAATGACTATCATGACCGTTGCCAGAGTTTGGTTGCAGAAGTCAATTGCCCCGCTACTTTCGATTTGTATGCTTGGAAGTATTTGGGGCGCATGGCATTTTTTCATGGAGTCCGAGCCAGCCGAAGAATCTCAGGCAGCCCACGTTTCCGAAGTGCGGAATGAAGTGCGTCTGAGCGACATTAAACGCCAGCGGGCGGGAATCAAGCTTGGGAAAGTGGAACAACGTGTTCTGCAAGCAACGGCGATCGTGCCGGGACGGGTGAGTTACGACGAATCCAAACACGTGCAACTTCGAACGGCTACAGCTGGCACTATCACCAAGATCTTGGTCAAGCCTGGAGACCACGTGAAAAAGGGGGATCTGTTGGCCGTCCTGAGCAGTCCTGAGATTGGCCAATCGAGAGCAGCCGAGAAACAGCAAATGGCTGAGCTGGAATTGCTCAATCGCACCCTGACTTTCCAGCGCGAACGACGCAAAGGCATCGAGACACTCACGGCGGCGATCGAGCGAGGGGACGAGCCCGAGAAAATCCGCGAATCCAAGGCGACTGAGAAAATCGGTACTTCAAGAGAATCGCTGTTAACCAATTACTCGCAAATGTTGTTAGCTAAAAACCAGATTCGTCGTATTACAAGCGCGTCCGGTTCGGGCGCTATTCCAGGTCGTACACTTGAAGAGCGAGGGGCACAGCTTGAAACAGCCGCAGCCGCACTGCGCAGCAACATGGAACAATTGCGCTTTGACAGTAATCAAGAAGTTGCGAAAGCGGTGACCGCTGTCGAAACCGCTCAGCGGCAACTCGAACTGACTCGACAACAGACGGCGACGCTGATGGGTTATCAGTCGGCCCTTGAATTACCACCGCGACAAGAATCACCTGGCGACAATCTGTCAACGGTGGAAGTGCGTGCACCGATCGATGGCAGTATTGAACAGAAATTGTTGGCAGAAACTGAGCGCGTAAGTCCAGGCGATGGATTGCTCGTCTTGGCAGATACAAGCAACTTTTGGATCAAAGCCCAGTTGCGTGAATTGCAGTGGCCCGGGTTAACGCTCAAGCCTGGCGATGTGCTAAAGGTGACATCGCCAGCCCTGGGTACGGAACGCCTCGATGCCAGTGTTTATTTCGTTGGGCGCGAGGTGGATCAATCAACCAATGCGATTCCGATCGTTGCCTCGATCGCAAATGAAGGCAAACTTAGACCAGGTCTGTTTGTCAGCGTCGAGTTGCCCATCGGTGATAAGATCGATTGCTTGGCAGTGTCCGAATCCGCGATTGCGACTCATGAACTGCTATCGTTCGTATTCCTACCCGTCGAGGAAAATGTTTTTCAACGTCGCGACGTAGAATTTGGAGAGCGATGCGGCGGTTGGGTCGAAGTCAAATCGGGCTTGACTGTGGGCGAGTCGATTGCCACTGACGGTGTCTTCTATCTGAAGTCCGAGTTGCTGCTCGAAGCTGAAGACTGATTCGATCGGTATTTCAGAGTCATTGCAAAAATCGTGACACAGAGCGTCGCGACACACTGATTATAAAACTCGATTTACAACTTAGAACATATCCATGCTCGTCAAACTGATAGATTTCTCGCTTGAAAATCGCTTTCTCGTATTTGTTGCATTCCTCTTGATGGCTTGTGCGGGAGTGTGGTCCGCAATGCAGCTGCCGATCGATGCGGTACCGGACATGACGAATGTTCAGATCACTGTGATAACCGACGCGGGTGCTTTGTCGCCGGTCGAAGTCGAGCGGTTTGTGACCTACCCAATCGAATCAACAATGGGTGGTATTCCCAATGTTGAAGAGTTGCGAAGTATCTCGCGGTTTGGGATCTCAGTGGTGACCATCGTGTTTAACGAGGGCACGGATATCTACTTGGCGAGGCAGTTGGTCAACGAGCGAATTGCGATTGCAACGTCTATGATCCCCAAAGAATACGGTGCGCCTAAACTTGGGCCGCTGACAACCGCGTTAGGTGAGATACTGCAGTTTGAGGTGCGTGGTGCCGGATACTCACCCACTGAGTTGCGATCGGTGCTCGACTGGGACATCATTCCTAAATTGCGGGGCGTGACCGGTGTTACCGAAGTCAATTCGCACGGCGGGTTATACAAAACCTATGAAATCCAGCCCGATCCACAACGACTATCCAGCAACGGCGTAACACTGGCCGAGCTGTTCGCCGCTCTTGAAGCCAATAATCTCACTGCAGGTGGTGGCTACGTGGTTCGCAATCATGAATCGCAGTTCATTCGCGGCCAAGCGATGATTCACTCGTTCGAAGAGATTCGGCAAATCGCACTTCGACGCGACGCAGCCGGCAACCCACTGCTGATCAGCGATGTAGCCGATGTTCGACAATCTGCGATGGCTCGCCAGGGCGTCGTGACTCGCGATGGCCGCGGCGAAATCGTAACGGGCATGGTAATGATGCTGATCGGTGAGAACTCCCGAGAGGTGGTCGAGCGAGCCAAAGCAAGGATGGAAGAAATCAAACTCACTCTACCTCCGGGTATGACGTTGGAAGTCATCTATGATCGAGCAGATTTAATTCAGCGAACATTGAAGACCGTGCTGAAGAATTTGGTCGAAGGTGGGGCGCTCGTTGTCGTTGTACTGCTGATCATGCTAGGTAGCTTTCGCGCAGGTTTGATCACGGCCCTAGCTATTCCGCTCTCGATGTTATTTGCAACCAATCTAATGTACGCGGGTGCGATCACGGCTAGTTTGATGAGTCTAGGTGCAATTGACTTTGGATTGATTGTGGATTCGTCGGTGATCATGGTTGAAAACTGCATGCATCGCATGGCTCACGCTGTTGGAACAAATCGCGACGCTCACGGCAACGCGATCCTCTCGGTTGCTGAGCGAACGAAAATTATTCGCGATGCGGCCATCGAAGTAAGAAAGCCGACGATGTTCGGGGAACTTATTATCGCGGTGGTTTATCTGCCCATTTTGATGCTGGAAGGCACCGAAGGCAAGCTATTTCGGCCTATGGCGCTGACCGTATTGTTCGCACTGGCCGGATCGTTGGTCATCAGTATGACCCTGATGCCCGCTCTCGCCGCAACTTTCTTGCCAAAAAAAGTTTCACTGGAAGATGGCTGGTTTATTCGTATGATCAAAAATGTTTTTCGGCCTTTAATTAGCCTTGCGATTCGCAATCAATTGATAACTGCGGTCCTAGCCTTCGGTGTTTTCGCGGTCAGTATCCCAGTCAGTGTGCGTTTAGGTGCGGAGTTCATGCCTCGCTTAGAAGAAGGCGATTTATTGATCGAAGCCAACCGCCTGCCAAGTGCCTCATTGGAAGACGCAGTTGATATGTCGACGCAGATTGAGAATGTCCTGAGAGCATTTCCTGAAGTGCGAACGGTTTTTTGTAAGACCGGAAGACCTGAAATCGCGAATGACGTGATGGGCGTTCATCAGACCGATGTGTGGGTCATTTTGAAAGGACATTCACAATGGCGTGCTGGATTGACTCGCGACGATTTGTTAAAGGAAATGTCAATTAGGTTGAATGACTCGGTTCCGGGTGCCGTGTATGCATTCACCCAGCCGATCGAAATGCGGGTCGATGAGTTGGTGGCGGGAGTGAAGGCCGAGGTAGCCGTACTGCTTTATGGTGAAGATCTTCAAGTCCTCGGTGAAAAGGCCAAGGAGATTGAACGCACACTGAAAGAAATCCCGGGAGCGGTGGATGTCAAAGCAGATTACCAGGCCAATCTAACAACGGTAACGATCACTCCCAATCGTGCAGCATTGGCCCAGTATGGAATCAACTCTCGCAAGGTCATGGATGTCGTTGAAGCGATCGGTGGTCGACAGACAGGCGTTGTTTACGAAGGTCGAGCTCGCTATCCGATCATCGTTCGCTTTCCGGAAAGTTGGAGAGGCGATATCGAAATGCTCAAGCAACTGCCGGTCGACGCTGTCAACGGGGAACCGATTCCGCTGGGCGATTTGGCTGATATTCGAACTGAAGAAACTTCACCTGGCGTTGAGCACGAAGCGACCCGACGGCGCACGTTCATTGCCTGCAATGTACGCGGGCGGGACGTGGCTGGCTTTGTTGCGGAGGCTCAACAGCGGATCAACGCCGAAGTGCAACTGCCTGCTGGCTACGAAATCATGTGGGGCGGCGATTTCGAGAACTTGCAATCCGCATCATTGCGACTGATGCTGATCACGCCGATCGTGTTGGTGCTGATATTCTTGTTGTTGTTTTCAACATTTAAATCGTTTTCACTGGCAGGTTTGATTTATTTATCCGTACCGATTGCGGCCTCGGGAGGGATTTTTGCTTTGTGGATGCGCGGGATGCCCTTTAGTATCTCGGCGGGGGTTGGATTCATCGCCTTGTTCGGAGTCGCAGTGCTCAACGGCCTGGTTTGGGTCAGCGCTGCGGAAGTTCTTCGCCGAACCGGGCTTGCGGTGCAGCAAGTGGCTGAAGTCACAGCGCTAGCTCGATTGCGCCCGATTTTAATGACTGCTTTAGTGGCGAGTTTGGGTTTCTTTCCGATGGCGTTGTCAACTGGCGACGGAGCTGAGATGCAGCGGCCTCTGGCAACGGTTGTGATTGGCGGGTTGATTACCTCAACGCTGCTGACAACCATAGTGGTTCCCGCGATTTATCCATGGTTTTCTAGACATTTGCCAACTGTTATCGGAGAATCGGCTTAATGACGCTAAAATAGGGACTGATTCCCAACCGCGGTTCCGTTTTTTTGAGTCGATCGTTGACCCCAACTCCGTTTCAATTCGCCCCAACCCTTATTCAGTCCCTTTCGTCGCCGGAGCCGCTGGTGCGTAGACTACCGGCTGAGTTCACGCCCGAACATTGCTTTCGGCGGCTGTCGCGATTGCCCGGCTGTGTATGGTTGGACAGTAGTTCGCCCATATCGGGACTTGGCCGCTATAGTTACTTGTCGGCTGACCCGTTTTGTACGTTACGGATCGACAAGCCGCACGCCGATGCGCTCGGGTCAGTCGCACGTTTGTTGCTTCAGTTTCACACACCGGCTGTGGCTGGGTTACCGCCGATGCAAGGCGGGATACTCGGTTGGTTTGGATATGAACTGGGCGGTTGTTTTGAAAAGATACCGAGCGCGGCGTATAACGAGTTTCGATTGCCACTGGCCGCGCTCGGCGTATATGACGTTGTGCTGGCTTGGGATCACGAACTCAACGAAGCTTGGTTGATTTCACAAGGTTGGCCAACAGCGGACCCGCTCAAGCGACAGCGGCGGGCATATCGTAGGTTGCAGCAGTTTCTCAAGTTAATCGAATCTCGCAAACCACTGACCCAAGATTTGGTGCCAAAGGTTGGCTGCGATCTACCGACGTCGCAATTGGCGCTGCAGTTTTCAACGCGCTGGTCAGAGCATTGGACTAGCAATTTTTCATCGATGGGATATCGCGAAGCTGTCGCTCGTGCGGTCGAGTACGTTCACGCGGGCGATATTTTTCAAGTCAACATTGCACAGCGCTTGATACGCCGCGCGACCTGCGACGCTCGCACTTTGTATTTGCATTTACGCAAAGAGAATCCAGTTCCGTTCGGCGGCTTTGCCGATTTCGGTCGTGTGCAAATCGTTAGCAGCTCGCCAGAACGTTTTTTGAAACTCACAGATCGAGAGATCGAAACCAGGCCGATCAAGGGAACTCGGCCACGCATGAGCGATCCTGCTGCCGATAAAGCGATGAGCGAATTGTTGCTGCACAGTGAAAAGGATCGCGCCGAGAATGTGATGATTGTAGATCTGCTGCGTAATGATTTGTCGCGAGTCTCGGACGCTGAAAGTGTGAAAGTGATCAGCTTGTGTCAGCTTGAGGCTTACCGATATGTATGGCATTTGGTCAGTGTCATTCGGTCACGCTTAACTGAAGAATTTACAGCTTGCGATTTGCTCAAAGCAACTTTCCCCGGCGGTTCGATTACGGGGGCACCGAAGATTCGCGCGATGGAAATCATCAGTGAATTGGAACCGACCGCTCGTGGTCCGTATTGCGGCAGTTTGGGTTACTTAAGTTTCGCAGGCGATATGGACTTGAGTATATTGATTCGCACGATCACTGCCTGCGACGGCTGGTGGCAAGTCGCAGTGGGTGGTGGCATTGTTGCGGCCAGTGATCCGACGTTTGAAGAACAAGAAACGTGGCACAAAGCTGAGGGTGTTTTGCGAGCCGTGGATTCGCTTAAGAAAGAATAGATCGTGCGGCAGTTGCCGGAGTAATTGTATGGATCCCTTTCGACAAGAAATGACGTTTGAAGAGTTTTTGAACTTCCCTAAAACGCTTGGCTGGAAGCATGAATACTTCGGCGGAGCATTGCATCGCTCGCCCGCTTGGACTGCTGTGGCTACTTTTCGAGCCTCACCCCACACGTTGTCGGATATCGAAGTGAATCGCCGTGCTGACAGTGATCCCAGTTGGCAAACACTAACCGTGAGTCGACTCGACAAGGGAGACCTCGAACCGCTGCTCGAGCTGTTTTGCGAATGTTTTAATCAAGCGATTGAGTATGCTGCCTGCAGGCCCAAAGATATTATTAAATATGCACATAAGAGCTTGGATCGTTTTTTTGTCGACACACCAGAGCCGTACGCGGATGCATGTCGGGTTGCAATCATTGACGGGAAAATAGTTGGTGCTTCCATCATCGCTCGCTGCGACGACGGGGCTCTCCTTCAACCCATCTTTGTTGGTCCAGCCTATCAGCGTCATGGCCTAGCCACACAGTTACTGGCAGCTTCCGCTAAGAGTCTCGTTAAGCAGTGCTGCGAGGAGCTTCATAGTCGCTGTAATTTAGGAAATGACCCAAGCATGGCTTGGCATGCAAAATGTGGTTTTGTCGAATTTCCAGAAGAACTGCCCGCTGGACATCGCGCAAACATTTACTCGTTAGAAGCGGAACGCCAAGAGAGGCTGAATTTGCCCACAGCTAAAGAGATGCGTGCACGTGCAGATTTCTGGAGAAACGAGCGTAATCGATTGAGTCAATGACTTTCTATTTGTCCAGATGGACCGCAGCAATTTGACGCAGAGCCGGGGAGTAGCAGAGACGCAGAGTAACAATCCTTAGCAAATCCTCGACGGCACGAGGAGCGTCATAAGGTAAAGAATCGAAGTCGATTACCGCTTTGTCATTTCTCTGCACCCCTGCGACTCTCCGTCTCTGCGTTTAAACGTTTTCGAACTGTGCCGATAATTCCTCATAGACGTAGGCAACGCAGAATTTCAGAGCGGCCTCCCCTCGCTCACGCATTCGGGTTAGTAAAATGGCGCAACATCAAAACTATCGCCCGCGTTTGCGTAGGTTTCAGTAGACTGTCCCTCGCCTATACATCGGATTGCGAATAATCTAGGTTTAACCCTACGCCCCTTCGGAAAACATTTCTCTTAATATGAAGCGTCGCTATGAAAGCGAGTTTTTGTTCGCACTGTGGTTGGATTGTGATTCTGCTGTCGTTGACGATTTGCTCAACGTCCGCATTTGCGCAGGTCTCCGATGACGACGAATTGCCCGAGTTCCTACCAGGACTCGTAGCTGAAATTGATCTTTCTTGGTTAGGCTCTACCAAGCGATTCGACCAGGATGTGCTGTTCGATTTCAATCTGAAAGAAGTTGATCTTCGAGCGGAAAGCAAGGCGCCCATTAAAGTGAAATGGACTGGGTTCCTAGAGAGTAAAGACAGTGGACTATTCAAAATTCATGCTTTTGCGGCTGGGCGGATCCGTGTTCGGCTAGATGAAGAGCTGATTCTCGAAAGTCAATCGGATTCACCCAAATGGTTCGATTCACAGCCGACTGAAATGAAATTTGGTCGCCATCCGATTGAGATCGAATTTGAAGGAAGTGGAGTCAAGCGACAGATCGGTTTGTATTGGTCTGGACCGCAGTTCGAGTTGGAACCGATCTCGCATCGCTACTTCTCACATCATTCGGAAATCACCCTTGATGATTCTTTTGATCGTGGGATGCAACTGAGTCGAGCCCTGCGCTGTGTGGCTTGTCATGAGGGAAGCGATACTCGACAACCGATGGCTGCGCCGGCGCTAACACACCTTGAAGGCAATCTTAAGCGTGAATGGCTAATTGATCGGTTGACGGAAAAACAGTCGACTTCCAGTCAACGCATGCCGCATTTCGGACTAGACAGTGCAGATGCTGAAGCAGTTGCAACAGCGCTGTTTGCTGCGTCGCAAACTTCGGCCATATCGAGAAAATATCAAAAACCTAAAGAAGCAAAGCGAAAGAAAGACGATCCGGTTCCAAGGACCGAACCTTCGGCGACCGAGGGGCGAATCGCATTCGTGACACTCGGTTGCTTGGCCTGTCATCAGCTTGGGGAACTAGGAGAAAATAACCTGTTCGACGGTGGTGATTTGAGCTCAATTGCTAAAAAACGAACTGGTGATTTTTATGGCCGGTGGCTCGATGACGCCGGAAGCGTAAATAGTGATCACCGTATGCCAGCGTTCAAACTGGATGAATTGCAGCGAGCGGATTTGCTGTTGTTCTTGCAGTCGCTGGGTGAGGCAGCCAGCAAAGAAGTGAGTACGACTGTGAAGCCTGCGAGCGATGTGTTGGCGCGAGGAAAGTTGTTGATCGCGGAACATCGCTGTGCGGCTTGCCATCAATTGCCTCAACCCCTAAAGTCAGCGGACTTGGCGTCAGCGGGCCAGAAGTCAGAGGTAAAGAAAACGTCGATCGGTAAATTGCGCGATTGGGAGAGCGGATGCTTGGGGCTGAGTGATTCGAAACGCTTGCGACCCGGATTCGGACTTTCCAAATCGGAGCGTGACGCGTTGCAAGCATTTTGGACCACAGTTAATCCCGCTACGATCGCTAGAATTGATGGTAAGCAGTTGATGAAAGAGCAGAACTGTGTGGCCTGTCATGCTCGAGATGAGACAAGCGGTTTGGCGAGCACCATAGCAAAGCTCGCTGCCCTCGAACCCGAGATTGCGGCGCGGTTGGCTACCCTTAGCCCACCTTCTTTAACAGGTGTTGGTGACAAGCTACATGAGACCGCATTGGCAGCGATTGTGACTGGTAAAGCCCCGCCGCAACGTCCTTGGTTAGCGGTGCAGATGCCAAAGTTTCGATTAAACGCACAAGAGATCGATGCGATTGTTGGTGAGGCCATAGCGCATGATCGAATTCCTGAATTAAAAGTAAACACGCCCGAGTTGCCACACGACAAGGCCAGCGAGTTAGCCGCTGCTCGTTTGGTTACGGCCGAGGGTTTTGGTTGCCAGAGTTGTCACAAAATTGGTAGTGTTGAACCGCCGAAGGTCGCGATCAACGCCCATGGAACGGACTTGACGATGCTTGGAGATCGGATTCGGCCAAGTTGGTTTCGCCGCTGGGTGCACAATCCGTCGCGCATCGTGCCGCGAATGGAGATGCCAGCTATTCAAGTGGCCGCCAAAGGAGTGCTTAACGACGATTTGGATCTGCAACTGGGAGCACTCTGGAAGACCTTGAACACGCCTGGATTCCAACCGCCAAAACCGAACCCGGTTCGCATTGTTCGAAATTTCAATAACGCTTCAGTCGAACATGCAAATGTGCTTACCGATGTGCTTGAAACGCCCCGTGGAAAATACTTGCGACCTCTTATTATTGGTTTGCCGAATCGGCACAACGTGCTGTTCGATTTGGAATCTGGGCGATTGGCAAGCTGGTGGATAGGCGACACGGCACGGCAGTACACGCGAGGAAAGAGCTGGTATTGGGAAACCGGAGCTCCAGCGGTCGTTGATGATCTCGATTTTTTGCAGCAATTTACCATAGTGGATTCAAACAATCGGACTTGGAACCCAAAAACTTCGGAGCAGTTTGTTGTTCAGTTCGATGAGTTAAGGCATGTGAAAGATGGAATCGAGTGGCGAGGTCGATTCGAGTTGCAAAACGAAGCTGATTCGCGAGGGGTCGGCGTGACACAGACAGTAATCGCCATCGGCACTTCCGGACTCGAAGTAGAGACCAAATTGAATGACTTGAAAGATGGAGATCAAGTCTTAATTGGAACTGCGTCGCAGGCGGTTGTTACATCTAAGGCAGGCGTAATCTCGGCTGCACTGCGAGACTTTGCGACTGCTACGTGGAGCTCTGCATCGCGAATGCGAGTGCAAGACGAAACACACTTGCGGCTCGAAGGGGACAAAGCGACGAGAAGCCTCCAGTGGTCGGTTCGATTGACCACAACGCTGCCTGCCGATCGATCGCAGCCCATTAATGTACCTGTTCCCGCATGGCCGATCGTAAAGCTGGCCGTGGTACCAGGTTATGAGGCCGTGCAGTTGCCCCTTCCACGGAATGAGATGCCGACTGCAATCGCTTGGGGTGAAACAGGTGAGATGTTTGTCGCTTCGCTCAAGGGGCGTGTTCTGAAAGTCACCGATACGGACGCAGATGGCCTTGGGGATGCCGTTGAAACGATCAGCGACGACTTACCCGCACCGTACGGATTGGCTGTAAATAAAAACAGCGTCGATGTACTTTGTAAAACGAGCTTGATTCGTTTGAAGCCAAGCGATTTGGAAATTCCGAACTTGCCTTACAATCAATCCGTGGTCGCCGATGGCTGGGGTTACACATCGGACTATCACGACTGGGCGGTTGGCTTGGAGCGCGACGCAGAGGGTTGTTATTACATGGCGCTACCGTGTCAGCAAGACGACCGTAGCGAAGCGGCCGCAAAGCTGCGCGGACAAGCTCTGAAATTGATTCCTTACAATTCCCCCGAGTCACCGCGAGCGTATCGAATCGAGTCGCTGGCGGCTGGGCTTCGATTCCCGATGGGGATAGCACTAAATCCAAGTGGTGATCTGTTTGCGACCGACAATCAAGGGAACTACAACCCATTTAATGAACTGAATCATCTTCAGTCCGGCAAGCGTTATGGATTCATCAATAAGTTGCAGACAAAGCCTGGCTTCTCGCCTGACTTTGAGTCACCCGCGGTGAACTTGCCACATCCTTGGACCCGCAGCGTCAATGGTTTATGTTTTTTGAATACACCTGAAG
>JANNNN010000051.1:0-7553 GCA_031398555.1 Planctomycetia bacterium
GGAACCGATCGAGTCTATCACCACACCGCGCCGATTAACATGACTTATGCGCTGCGTGAAGCGCTGCAAATGGTGCTTGAAGAAGGCCTTGCATTGCGGATCGCTCGGCACGAACGCAATCACAAAGCGCTGCGAACCGGACTCGAAAAACTGGGTCTTAGCTATATTCCCGAACATTCGCTGACGACCTTAAACGCCGTCCACGTCCCGCAAGGCGTTGACGACGCGGCGGTCCGAAAGCGGTTATTGACAGACTACAACATTGAAATCGGAGCTGGACTAGGTCCATTCAAGGGCAAAGCTTGGCGTTTCGGCTTGATGGGTGCCAGCAGCACCATGCAGAACGTTACGCTGGTCCTCGCCGCCTTGGAAACTATTCTTGGCGACCTGCGCAAGTAGTTTATCGGACCGCGATTTGCACTAGCTGTGGTGCTTTGCCGAATTGACATCTAAAGGGAGACCCCTAAAATCCCCTTAGTTATGTTCCTGTACCTGGTTTCGTGAGAAACCGGCCGATAACTTGGCAACTGGTTTCGTCAGAGACCGGCCGGAGTTGACTCAAAAGAGATGAGCGATACAGGCGTCCGGCCTTTTTCGTTTTGACCTAGCGGCAAAATACAGACCACGAAATTGAGACAACGAATCTCAGCCAATCACGAATCGACCAAGCAAATACATTTGTAAAACCTTTTCTTCAGGGAGCAGTGCAGTGGGACAACATACAGTCGAATTTACTGATGACAATTTCCAAGACGAAGTTCTGAAGGCAACCGGCGGCGTATTGGTCGACTTTTGGGCTCCGTGGTGTGGTCCATGCCGTCAAATCGCTCCGCTGATCGATCAACTGGCTGAGCAATTTGCGGGTAAAGTCAAAGTTGGAAAGATCAACATTGATGAAAATCCGAATGTAACGCAGCAGTACGGAATTCAGAGCATTCCCACGTTGATGCTATTCAAAGATGGCGAAGTTGCCGAGCGTTTCATGGGCATGCCACCTAAAGCGAAGCTTGAGGGCGCCCTCGAATCGCTATCGCAGGTGAGCTGAGCCAGCAGCCAAAGCCAGCGGTCCCGGTCGACGCTGATATTGAGGCCGACGCTGCCAGTAGGATGGGACCATTTGTCCCGTCCTGCACTATTTTCTGTTCGTAACTAAAACAAATCGCTCGGGGCAAATGGCCCCAAGCTACCCACTTAACTTCGTTCAACACCCCACTTTAGGCTATACAAGCAAATTCGGGTTAAAGAATCGTCAATCGGGCCTTGCCGAACTTCGGGTCTATCGAGTACATTTTTGGGTCCGAATCAGCCCTTTTCTGGCGGATTCAAAATCACTCGCCAGAGTGGCGGAATGGCAGACGCGCTGGATTCAAAATCCAGTGCCCGCAAGGGTGTGTGGGTTCGATCCCCACCTCTGGTACTTGGTCTTGAACTGTATAGTTGCGTGCGGTTAAAGACTGAAGTGACGCATGAATAATTAGGGAATAATCAAATCGGTAAGACAACCGGCCGCAGAACAATGGACCTAAGTGGAATTCACAAGTAAATGCCAACTATCAATCAGCTAGTGCGACGGAATCGCGTCGTTCAACGTACCCGGACCAAGACGGTCGTGCTCGAAAAATGCCCGCAAAAGCAGGGTGTTTGCTTGCAAGTCCGAACGATGACGCCGAAGAAGCCGAACTCGGCTCTCCGAAAAATCACGCGCGTTCGCTTGTCCAACGGCAAAGAAGTCACTGTCTACATCCCTGGTGAAGGTCACAACCTGCAAGAGCACTCGATCGTGCTTATTCGCGGTGGTCGTGTACGCGATTTGCCTGGTGTGCGTTATCAAGTCGTTCGTGGTGCACGCGATACGCTCGGTGTTACCGGTCGTAAGCAAGCTCGCAGCCGTTACGGCGCGAAGAAGAGCTAGTACAAAACCAAGTCAAATACCTCCGTAACGGAAATAGCCATTCATGGGAAAGATTACTGCAAGTCGCTTCATGCTGCGACCGGATGCGAAGTTCAACTCGTTGCTCGCTGGCAAGTTCATCAATTGCCTTATGTACGACGGCAAGAAGAGCACCGCTCAACACGTGTTCTACAGCGCGCTCGATGAGATCCAAGAGAAGGTCAAAGACCGACCGGCGATCGAAGTCTTCGAGACCGCTCTTGAGAACGTCAAACCTTACATCGAAGTTCGTTCAAAGCGCGTCGGTGGTGCTTCTTATCAAGTGCCAATGCAAGTGAACCGCAATCGTCAGCAATCGCTGGCGATCCGCTGGATTCTGCAAGCCGTCCGCGAAAAGAAGGGCCGCGCAACATCGCAAAAGTTGGCTGAAGAACTGCTCGCCGCTTTCCGCAAAGAAGGCACAGCCATGTCACGTCGCGAAAACACCCATCGTATGGCTGACGCTAACAAGGCGTTCGCTCACTTCGCTTGGTAATCCGTTCACGATAACATTCAGAGCCGCGTTGTGTACTCGTTACCTTCGCGGCTTTTTTTACGCGCTGTGAGCCGACGGCGCTAGCCGCGGGTGAACGACGCGCTGTGAGCCGACGGCGCTAGCCGCGGGTGAACGAAATTGGGCGGTTTGAATGACTAGCAATCTTGCCAATGGTTTGTTTTACCGTCGACTCGGTGTGCTTTAACCAGACTCCTTGTCATGGATGACTACTACTTCGAGACCCGCGGCTAGCGCCGACGGCTAACAGATACCCGCGACACCCGCGACACCCGCGGCCAATGGCTCTACTGATTCCTCACTTTCACCAGATTTAATCCAAGGCTTCTGAAATGGCTCGGGCACTCGAAGCACTACGCAACATTGGTATCATCGCTCACATCGACGCTGGAAAGACAACGGTCACTGAGCGTATGCTGTACGTGAGCGGCGCCAAGCATCGCGCTGGCGGAGTGGATGAAGGCACAACAGAGACCGATGATGATCCCGAAGAGCAAGAACGCGGCATCACGATCTACTCCGCTTGCGTGACTTTCCGCTGGGGCAACTACGTCGTCAACTTGCTCGACACCCCGGGCCACGTAGACTTTACCGCCGAAGTGGAACGCTGTCTGCGCGTTCTCGATGGCGCCGTCGTAGTCTTCAGTGCTCGCGAAGGGGTCGAAGCGCAAAGCGAAACGGTCTGGCGTCAAGCAAACAAGTATCAAGTTCCACGAATCGTGTTTATCAATAAACTCGACCGTGAAGGCGCCGACTTTTATCGCGTTCTCGAAGATATTGCCGCTCGTTTGAACGCCACTCCTGTTGCCATTCAAATTCCGGCTGGTCAGGGACCTACGCATACTTCCGATCCGTTCACCGGCGTGATCGACTTGATCGACTTGCAATTCATTCGCTTTTCTAAAGATGACGACGGAAAGCAAGCTCATAAAGAAGACATTCCCGATCACCTCGTCGAAGACGCTCAAGGGTGGCGCGATGTAATGCTCGAATCGCTTTACGGCTTCAGCAATGAACTGGCTGAACTAGCTCTCGAAGAGAAGCCGATTCCAGCTGACCTGATTCGCAAAGCCCTGCGCGAGGGCTGCATCACCATGAAGATCCAACCGGTAATGTGCGGCTCTGCCTTGCACGGAATGGGCATTCAGCCGCTCTTGGATGGCGTTGGTTACTATTTGCCAAGTCCTCTTGATCGTCCACCTGTTGTGGGCGTCGATCCGAAGAAGCGTGATAAACAACTTGAACGAAAACCATCCGCCAAAGACCCATTTTGCGCTTTGGTTTTCAAGATCCTTCCCGCCAAAACCGGCGACCTTTACTGGATCCGCGTTTACTCGGGGACGCTCGATTCGAACTCCCGCGTCTACAATCCAAACCGTGACAAGAAAGAAAACATCGCTCAGTTGTGGCAGATCCACGCGACTAAGAAAGAACGTCAAGGCCAAGTGCAGCAGCTCGAATGCGGCGACATCGCCTGCGCTATCGGCCCGCGCCTGTCGATCACAGGTGACACCCTCTGCGATACTCGCGAGATGATCGAACTGCCAAGCATTCAGTTCGCTCAAGCGGTTATTTCGATGGCCATTGAGCCTGAGAATGCGACCGAACGCAAGAAGCTGTCCGAAGTGCTCGATATGCTCAAGCGGCAAGATCCGACTTTCAACGCGATCGAAAATGAAGAGTCCGCCCAGACACTGATTTGCGGAATGGGTGAATTGCACTTGGACGTGATCAAGCACCGCCTGACTCGCGACTTCAATTTGAACGTCAAATTCTACAAGCCACGTGTGAACTACCGCGAGACGATCAGCGACAAAGCCGAGATCATCGGTCAGTGCAATCGCCAGATCGGTGCCGTGCAGATGTTCGCCCGCGTCAAGCTGCTTTTCGAGCCGCTTGAAGATCGCTCAGGCAACGTGATTGTGCTCGACAAGAATTTTGGTGAAGGCGCATTGCCTGACGTGATAAAAGCCTCAATTCTCGAAGAACTTCGCGGTCGCGCTCAAGGCGGTGGACTCATCGGCAGTTTCCCGTTGACGGGGATTCGCATCAGCCTCTTAGGCGGCGAAATGCGCGAAGTTGGTTCAGACGAAATCGCTTTTCGAATCGCTTCCAACGATGCCTTTGACGAAGGCCTCAAAGCCGCTACAGCCACGCTGCTCGAGCCGATTATGCGCATGGATATCACTACTCCAGACGACTACATGGGTGAAATCGTCGGCGACTTGCAGCAACGTCGAGCTCTGATCGAAAGCACCGAAGCTCGCGGCGTGATGACTGCCATCACTGCTTATGCGCCGCTTAAAGAGCTGTTCGGATACTCGTCAGCCATTCGCTCGCTGAGCCAAGGGCGCGCGTCGTGTTCAATGGAACCGCATGGCTACCAACCTGCACCAGAACAAGACGTCGAAAGTTTTGGGATCTGAACTACGGACATGAAAGTTACCGCGCCCTTGCTTTATTGCGGTAGTTCTCGTTGTGCATGCTGGTTTTTTCCTTCTATTGGATCACGGCTCGTTTTGACACGCGGCTTGACTTATCCCAGCCTTCGTTCTGTAGTAGCCATAGTGGGGGTCAGGGACGTCGCCGGTCGGTGCGGAGATAATTGATTTCGCGGTGTACTTCCGCACTTACCGCACCTACTTGTTTTAGGTATCCACTCTGGTAACCTGAAACCTGTGGTAGCGCTAAGCTTGGTTCTCGTTCAGTCCGTCGAGCGCGGAGTATCAACGTGTCCCGCAACCGACTTACTCCCAGAAACTCCGATCTTCCACCAACCGTTTTGCTTGACGGGATCGTTGATCAATCAAAGCTCACCAACGCTGTTGATTCGTCGCTTCTCGAATTTGATCTCGAATCCCCTGAGTTCACGGTGCATCAGAAAGTTGGCCGGTATCACCTCCAGCACGAACTGGGCAGCGGTGGGATGGGAGTTGTTCTGCATGCCTTCGACGAGTTACTCCAGCGCGATGTTGCAGTAAAACTCATTCGTCGCCGGTTTCGGAATCATCCTAGTATTCATCGGCGTTTTGTGAACGAAGCCTTGCTTACCAGCCGCTTGCAACACCCGTGTATCGTTCCAGTCTATGATCTCGGTCTAACGGAAGACGGGCGACCTTTTTTCGCAATGAAGTTGATTTCCGGTCAATCGCTAGCCAGTTTGCTTGCCAACACTCCTGCTGTGCTCCAGGACCGTTCGCAATTGTTGAAGATCTTTGAACGGGTTTGTCAATCGCTTGCGTACTCCCATTCCCAACACATATTGCATTTGGATATCAAGCCATCCAACATCATGATTGGCACATACGGCGAAGTGCACGTGACGGATTGGGGACTGGCCCGAGAATGCAAACCGCTCGATGAATGCGGTTCGGCGAACACAACAGAACTTGGGGAGATCCCAGCGGGCGAATGTAAAGAGAACGAAGTAGGTGGGACACCCGCCTACATGTCGCCCGAGCAAGCCCGCGGCGAGCCGGTGAGTGCGAGTTCGGATGTATTTGGGCTGGGTGCACTACTGTGTGAAATCCTTACAGGCAGCCCGCCCTACAATGGCCCTAATCTGAAGCGGATTCATGCTCGCGCGATGGGTGGAAAACTAGAAAACGCTTTTCGTCGCCTAGACAAATGCAATCGCGACGCGCGTTTGGTCAATCTCGCCAAGCACTGCTTGGCACCTCGTCCAGCCGATCGCCCCCAGACTGCGGCTGTTGTGGCATCGACACTTAACGGCTATCTAGAATCGGCGCTTGAGCAAGCAGAAAGTGATATCGGCCGCTTCTTTGACTTGACCTTGGACCTGTTCTGTATTGCTACGATGGACGGTTACTTTTCGAGAATCAATGTCAACTTTCCAAAAGTGCTGGGTTATTCGGAGCAGAAGTTGATCAGCCAACCGTTCATTGAATTTGTCCATCCCGATGACGTCAACGGAACAGTCGACGTAATGGAGGATCTTTTGAAAGGTAAGCCGGTAGTTCGATTTTGCAATCGCTATCGTCACGCCGAAGGTCATTACGTTCTGCTTGAATGGACCGCCCAAGCGATAGCCAACGAAGGCAACATATTCGCCGTCGCACGCGACATAACAAATCGGATACCGTAGCCTAGGCTTCCAGCGCTTCCAGCCTGGGTTCGCCCCCTGCTGTGTTCGCTGTGTTCCCTCTTTTCTTCCTCCCGATCTCCCTCTACTCTGCACTCACATCAAACTGAATAGGTTTGAACGTGATATGGCGAACCGCTGCGCCCGGATTATAGAACTTCACGCCCTTGAACTCCCGTCCCGCCACAGCCACATGTGTATGGCCGAAGAATACTCGCCGCACTTTGCTAGGCATATTCACTAATTGCGGCAACAGCCCCAGCAGCTTTTGGCAAGTTTGAAGTTCGCGGTGGCGCAGCTTCGGTGCCATCCGATGAATCCGCATCGCAACAATCGCTCCGTAAGCCCTTCGTGAGAGCTTCGAAGGACTCGACATCGGGTGGAACTTATCCCGATAGGAATCAAGCTTGGAGAGGTCATGTCCAGCGTCGAGCACATCACCGTGCAGGAAAACCGAATCCCCTAGCAGCAGATGATGACGATGCCAAGTAAACCGCTCGCAGCGGTGTGAGATTTGACTCAATATTCCAAAAAACCTGGGCAAGCAGTCGTGATTTCCAGCCAGAAAAACCACTTCGCCCCGCCATTGCTCGAGCAGCGTTAACAACCACTTTTCCGCAGCCTGTAGAGTTCCCGATTCGCCCAATGCGCTCCATTTGAAATCGAAAATATCGCCACCCAGGACGAGCAGATCGGAATCTGGATAGGTCCCCTGCAATTCACTTGGAAGCGATTCGCCTTTGCTCCGTCCGCTAAAAACGTGCAAATCTGAGACAAAAACTCCCTTGCGTACCAACAGGTCTCGCGACTTAGCAGCCGAATTTGTTGGTCTATACTGCATAGTAAACGCCCCCGCTGCGTTTCAGGTTGTCGCGACAACAGTCTCGCAACATTTTTAATTACCAGGCTTCCTTTACCACCCCGACCCTGTCCGTTATTGTAGAGCACTTAAGCCATCTTGCCCTCGTAGCTCAGTTGGATAGAGCGGAGCTTTCCTAAAGCTCAGG
>JANNNN010000020.1:0-7144 GCA_031398555.1 Planctomycetia bacterium
GCTGGTTCACTTTTTTCGAGCGTCAGACACGTGAGTAAAGCAAAAATCTTTCTAGCTTGCATGGTTTGGCTGGTCATTTTGTCGATTGGCGTCATGCTTTACCGCTTGTGGTATGTACCAACTGTTGCAAAGCAGGAAGAGCAGAAGCAAAAAGAGGTTCTCGACGCAACCTCCGGCGATTCGAATTACAGTCAACAGATCAAACTCGGGTTGGACGGTTTTTCAGGCTATGCGATTCTACGTTCACTCGATTTCAATCTCCAGTTGCGTAGTTTGGGAATCAAGGCGGAACCTGTCGATGATGGTGCCAACTATGACAAGCGACTAGCAGCCCTTGCATCAGGTGAATTGCAGATGGCTGCGTTTCCGATCGATGCTTTGCTGAAGGCAAGTTCAAAAGCGAAATCGATGCCCGCGACCATTATTGCCGTGATCGACGAATCTCGAGGCGCAGATGCTGTAGTGGCTTACAAAGAACGGTATCCATCGGTCGAATCACTCAATAAAGTGGAAACGCGATTTGTGTTAGTGGATGGCTCGCCAAGCGATACGTTGACACGCGTGCTGATCAATTCGCGGCTCTTTAGCAACGTGACGCCGCAATCCATAGTGAGTGTCCCCAACGAGAAAGATCTAATCGCACGATATCGCAAAGCCACCGCAGGCGGCAATGAAGTTTTCGTCACTTGGGAGCCCGTGGTGAGTGACTTGCTGAAGAATGAGCAAATGAAGGTTGTCTTTGATAGTAACGAGCAGACTGGCTACATAGTAGACGCTTTGGTCGTCAGCCGTGATTTCTTGATCAAGAATGAGCCTGCGGTAAAGAGCGTGCTAGAGTGCTACTTCAGAACGCTGTACTCGCTAAACAATGACACCGATCAGGGTACCGTGCCGCGTGCGAAACTTAAAGAACTAATTCGCACCGATGCCAAAAGCGCAGGAGCCGTTTTGGAAAAGGAACAAGTGGATAGATTGGTCGAGGGAATAGTTTGGAAGCATACGCAGGATAACTTTGCGCACTTTGGTTTGGGTGGTTCGGCAACTCATATTGAGGATATGATCGACCGCGTCCGAAGGGTTCTGATGGATACAAAAGGGCTGGAAAGTGATCCGACACAGGGTGATTCGAGTCGGTTGTTCAGTCAAAAAGCGCTGCGGGACTTGCAAGCGTCCGGCTTTAATGCCGGAAGGTCCCCGGAGGTAGTGCAAGGCGACCAGCCGCTAGCCCCGTTAAGCGACGAGCAATGGAAAGGGTTATCGCATGTAGCGACTTTGCAGGTACCACCGTTGGTTTTCTCGCGGGGGACCTCAACGTTGACTGGTCGCAGTGAAGCCATCTTGGATGACTTGGTCGAGATGTTGAAGAGTTTTCCGCTGTACTACTTGACCATTGCGGGTAACGCGAGTTCCAAAGGTGACCTGAATGCGAATCGCGAGTTGGCTAAACAACGGGCTGCGGCTAGCCTACAATACTTGCAAGTCAAAGGGGTACCTGCGGCTCGAATGCGAGCGGCCACGGGCGAAATCACCGGCGAAACCTCGGTCACATTTCGGCTGGGTCAGGTTCCGTATTAGAATGGAATTTGTAAGGACGTGCGGCGCATCATGCTTCAGCTCAGGAAAAGGATAGAGCCTGTTTGTAACCAATATGTTTTCCGGCCCCAGTGTGAGCTCATCTCCCAGGATCCCAAGTTTTGAAGTTAGCTCGCGATCATTCCCAGTGCCCCCAACTTTGGACCCGTTGGCTTCCTTGGTCCGAAGTTGGGAAACCGCGGCGGATAGCGTTCTAACTCCAAAACTTTGGCTCTTGCCAGGCAAGCTGGCAAGGGGCCAATCGAGATCGAAGATGTGTGGCATAAACAGGCTGGCAGCATCCGCCACAAGTTCCAAGAATCGTAACTAGCCAACGAAACCTAAACGTGGACCCGGTCAAACGCAAAGTAATCTCCGAACTTTTCTTCGCTCCGAGCGTCGTACTGCCAATTGTGGGTGGCATAAGCGCAGGGATGCTGTCGTGGGCGATGGCGGGGGATGCAACGTTAACTTTGGCTGGTGTGGCAGGCATACTGGGCGGCCTTGGCTGGATGATGACACGGATTATCTTCAAGGTAGAATCGATTACCGAAGGTGCGATGCGAATCGAGCAAGAACAGATGATCAAGGCTGAAAACGCCAAGCTGGATCAGCTCATGCAGCAACTTATTTCGGACAAAGACGAACGTACACAAGACTATCTGATTCTGCTAAGATCATTGCGCGATGATTTTCAGGTTCACACTAGTCAGCCTGGCGTACAGATGCGAAGCGCGAGAGTGCGTGAGCAGATCGGTGCAATTTTTTATGCAGCCGTCGAGCAACTTGGTAACTCCTATAAGTTGTGGGAGTTGTCCCAGAACCTCGGTGGCGAAGCGCGTCGAAAGGTACTGGCTAATCGCGAACAGGTTTTAGAGGAAGTTAGCGCTACGGTTGACCGACTGCAGGTTGCCATTACACAGATTAAGGAATTGATACGACAGGATAAAAAAGTCGATTTAGCCTCCATGCGCGAGGAACTCGAAGCCACCATGCGTATCGCTCGACGCACAGAAGAACGGATGCGCGAGATTGAAAACACAACGTCAATTAACGATTCATCCATCCGAGAGTAACGAGGGAAGTTTAGATGTTTAAGGCAGTAGGTAAATACTTTCGCGCGGTCTATTACTTGATGACATTTCGAGTCGATAAAGCCAGCGAAACGTTGCGCATGAACCCTGGTGTGATGTCTGCAAATTACGACCGAATTATTAGCGAGAAGAAGGCTCGGCTGAATCAATACAAGGATGCAGTCAGCGCTATGATCGCTCAAGAGGAAGCGAAGAAAGATAAACTGCGATCGGTGACCGAAGAGATCGGCAAACTGGAGAAGTTGCGAGCTGGAGCAGCCGCAAAGGCAAAGAAACTCGTCGAGCAATATTCCAGCAATCCGGAAGCAGTGAAGAATGACCCCGAGTACTCGAAGTGCCAATCGGCCTTTAAAGACTTTTCGAGCACCTTGTCAGAAAAACTAAAACGAGCTTCGGAGATCGATGAAGATTTAAAGCAATTGATGGCGAATGTCGGGGGTCACAAGACATCGATGCAGGCCTTGATGCGGGAACTCGATCGGTTGAAGGAAGAAAAACACGACGCGGTGGCAGATGTATTGTCGGCTACTGAGGAAAAGCAAATCGCCGACATGATGACCGGCTTGACGAACGATCGTACCAGCGAAGAGTTGCATGAACTGCGCGAGTTGCGACAGAAATCTTCAGCCAACGCGCGTATCAGCCGTGAATTAGCAGGCATGGATACCAAGAAAGAAGAAGCTGAATTTCTGGAGTACACGCAGGCAAGCGAAGCGGATGATGAATTCGATGCTCTGATTGGACTGGCGAAGAAAGAATCAGCATCATCTACGCCACAGAAGGATACGCCGATTCCGGAAGTGTAAGCTTTGTAAGGCAAACATGGTTAGCTGGTTTCGTGAGAAACCGGTTTGGGCATTAATGGTTAAAGGGTTGTCCGGTTTCTAGCGAAACCAGCTACAAAACGGACCGTTTGAGTTCGTGTAGTTCAAATTGGAGTGGGTCAGATGAAACGATGGAATTCGATGCGAATGCTGGTGAGTGTTGCAGTAGCTTGTTTAATTGGTTTTGCTGGTTGCAGCCCTGCCAATAACGATTCTGGAAAAGGGACCGCAGGCAGTAGTACCGCCAGTGGAAATGCTAGTAGTGGAAAGCCACCAGTGTTCTCGCTCGCCTGGAGTGAGTATCCGTCCTGGAGCGTCTTCGGCGTTGCGGACAAAGAAGGCTTGCTAGACGGAAAAGAAGGGGCTCAAGGTTCGATCGAGAAGAAGTGGAACGTGGACATTGTTCTTAACTATGCCGAGTATGATCCGTGCCTTTCGATGTACGGCGCAAACACCACAGATGCTGTTTGCATCACCAATATCGACATACTTTCGCCGAGTTTGAAACGAGCCTCGGTAGCGATCATGCCAACTTCGACAAGTGTCGGCGGCGATGCCTGTATCGCTGTTGGAATCAATAGTATTGAAGGATTAAAAGGCAAAGACACTTGGGGGCTCGAAAAATCGGTTTCGCAGTTCGCTTTTGAACGTGCACTGATTGCAAAAGGGATGAACCCCAAGGATTTCTCCTTCAAGAACCAAGACCCGGCGGTTGCGGCGACAGGCATGCAAGCTTCACAGGCTGATTTTCAGTCGATTATGGTTTGGAATCCGTTTGCTTTGCAGACACTTCGATTACGAAAAGAAGCAAAAGTGCTTTTCGACTCGTCTAGCATTCCAGAAGAGATTATTGACATGGTTGTGGTCGGTAAGGAAGCGCTGGGACGTCCCGGCGGAAAACGGTTCGCTTTTGCGGTGCTCGAGTCGTTTTATGAAGTAAGTAAGTTGATTGCGGATGCGAAGACTCAGGATAAGACTTTGGTTGCACTGGGCGAACAGTTCAGCAAACTGAATGCTTCCGACATGAAACTGGTTTTGACTCAGACCAAGTTCTACGATTCAGCTGAAAAAGCACTTAAGCTGTTCACTAGCGACCGGTTCCAGAAGGAAACGATGCCGATGGTAGCTAAGTTCTGTGTGGATCATGAAATGTGCGAAAGCATGCCGGTATTTGGGTTTGGTGATGCAGGCAAGCAATTGAACTTTGATCCGCAGTTTTTGAACGGCTTGAAGGATGGTATTTCGCCCGACCAAGTAAAGTAGTATGGCGAGACGTGCTTCCGCTTTTAGTCTGGCAAGTAGTTTTCACGTAACGTTCTTTAGCCGTGGGACCACGATGTCATCCGTGGGAAAGTATGTTTAGCGCACTGCATTTTTAAGAAACCTTTCACGTCTAGGGGCCCAGGGATGACATAGTGGTCCCACGCATGAAGAAGGGTAGGCAGATGTCGTGTTTGGTTATGCGAAATTTCTACACCATGTATTTGGTGAGTTGACAATTATCAGATAGAGGCGAGGAATGATTCGTCGGCCGATTCCGACTTGGTTGATCTATACGCTGGGCGTTACCGGTGTCGTCCTCGTTTTGGCGATTTACGCTGGACTTTCGATTCGGCAGACTCGCATCAACCCGGACCAGAACATCTTTCCAGGCGTCCAGGCGATTGGGGAGGGTTTGGGTCAGATAACCAAAGTTCGCGGCGGTGAAAGCAACCCTAAGCCCAGCTGGTTGAGCGTCGATCTTCGAGCTACGTATTGGCGATTGTTTCTTGGTCTGTCGTCCGGCGTCATCGCGTCCGTAATCGTCGGTATCCTGATGGGTTCCTATACTTTCATCGAAGCTCTCCTGAATCCCATTATCACGTTCTTCGCGAAAATACCGCCAACAGCGATGTTGGCGGTTTACATGGTGGTGTTTGGAATTCATCTAAAGATGTATGTGGCGATGATCGCTTTTGGCGTATTTTTCACTATGGCACAATCGATCTACCAAGCGGTGAAAAAGGACGTAGCATCCGACCATATTGACAAAGCGTACACCTTGGGCGCTTCAGAATTTGAAGTAATCATTGAAGTGATTTGGAACCAGGTCCTGCCGCGTGTACTTGAAAATTTGCGATTGCAGATCGGTCCGGCGATGGTGTTTTTAATTGCGGCGGAGTGGTCGTTTGCAGGCGAAGGCATGGGGTACACGATCAAGCAGCAGTCGAAGTTGCAGAATATGCATGTCGTTTACATCTACTTGGCGATTCTCGGGTTCTCGGGTTTGTTCTTTGATTGGTTGTTGGTTCAGACTCGTCGTCGACTCTGCCCCTGGTTTGGAGAATAGCTATGAACGACCAAATTGCGGACGGTGAATTGGCGGTGGAGGTAAAGGGTCTTTCGCATTGGTTCGGACAGCAACGCATTCTCAACGATGTGAACTTGAAGATTACGGCCGGTCAAATAGTTGCGTTAGTGGGTCCGAGCGGCTGCGGGAAAAGCACACTGTTGAAAGCGATTCTTGGGACGCACCCTCCCCGCGAAGGAGAGGTGATTGTCGGTGGCAAAGCAATCGATGCACCTTGTCGGAACGTAGGGATTGTTTATCAGCACTACAGCCTGTTTGATTTTCTGACAGCCGAGTCGAATGTCGCATTCGGATTGAAGTTGGATTCGACTTCGTTGCCATTTCGCACGTTGATGTTGCCAAAGTGGTTGCAGCTCCGCAAGTACCATATGGTCCAATCGCAAGAGTATTTAAAGCGAGTGGGACTGGACGGTTCGGCGAAAAAGTATCCAACGGAGTTATCGGGTGGCATGCGGCAGAGAGTAGCCATTGCGCAGTCGATGATACTAAAACCGAAATTGTTACTGCTAGATGAGCCGTTTGGGGCACTCGACGAAGCGACGCGTGAGAGTCTGCAAATGATGCTATTGGGGTTTTATCAGGAGAATCTACAAGCGAAGGCCGAAGGGCGAACTCCCGAGCACACAATTTTGATTGTGACCCATGAGCTGAATGAGGCGATTTATGTAGCCAATCGAGTGATCGGCTTGTCTCGTTTTCACGATCAAGCCGACCACGGCGCGATGGTCGTTTACGATCGGCCCTGCCCGGTGTTTAGACCAAATGATCCTAGAGATCTGGAGAAGCTAGTTGCACAACGTGAGGAGTTGCGGCGAGCCGTTTTTAATCCAGCATACGTCAAACACTACAGTAAATACGTCTCTTTCTGGAGTGAAGTGGCGGCTCAGGAGGCGGCGCTGGCAGAGAATCGCTAAAGTCGAGTTACAGCGACTCGGGCGACAGTCTACAATAATTCTTTTGAGCTCTGCGTTGTTACGAAGATCGCCGTTCTATGTCTGCAGCACCCATCCACCCACTCGTTCCAATTGAAGCCGACCGACGACCGGTGGCGGTTATCGATATTGGCGCGACTAGTATCCGCATGGCCATTGCTGAAATCGACGCTCAGGGCAAGATCCATGAACTTGAGAGTGTTTCGCAGGGAGTTACCTTAGGCAAGGACACATTCACGCAGCGACGGATTCGTAAGGCATCTATTGAAGACTGTGTGCGTGTACTGAAAAGCTATCGACGGCTGCTGAGCGAATATGGAATCACCAAACCCGATCAAATGCGGATTGTAGCCACCAGTGCCGTTCGCGAAG